>CAZNXP010000209.1:0-4054 GCA_964576955.1 uncultured Algimonas sp. | reverse complement strand
AACACTCAATCCGCATCAACGGTCAATGGCGTATCTGCTTTATTTGGAAAAACAACGAAGCCCACGATGTCGAAATTGTTGATTACCACTAACCCCGAAAGGGGTTGCCACCTCAAACCTAAAACGAAAACAAAATATAAAACTGAATTTCTAAAACCACAAAGACAGAGCCAATTATGTCAATTCTTCTACCGCTTCACCCAGGACGTGTTCTTGAGATTGAATTTCTAGAGCCGCTTAATCTGAAAGCGTACACATTATCAAAAAAATTGGGCGTCCCGCGCTCTAGTATAGAATCCGTTGTGCGCGGACGTAGACCAATCTCCGCCGCTCTCGCGCTGCGCCTATCCCGCTTCTTTGGCAACTCGCCCGCCTTCTGGACAAACCTGCAAAGCCATTATGAGCTTGAAGTTGCCAAAGATGAAATCGGCGACGACATCAATTCAATCGAGCCATACACACAAGCATAAAAAAGCCGCCCTCCAATCGGAGAACGGCTTTTTGTTTTTATCTCGATAAAGCGCCTTAATTATTAAAGAGCGTCTCGGCTGTTGGTTCAGCTATGACTTCGCCGCCTTCAGCGGCCTCTTCTTCGCCTTCGGCGACTTCAGGTTCCAGCGCAGAAGCTTCAATCCAACCAGCGGCAACGCGGGCCATCATGATGAGGCGCGTGGCTTCCTCTTCTGTGAGTTTGAAATCTTCGATCATACCCTCTTCGTGGATACGCTCGCCGTTTTTATATTCTGAGTAACCGTTCAGATCATCTGGTACGAGACCCGCGACATCTTCAACAGTTTTAATTTCATGCTCACCAAAGCGAACAGCCATTGGCAAGGTGACGCCTTCAATGTCGAGCACTTCATCTTCTACGCCAAGCGAAACCCGCTTGTCATTTTGCTCTGTCGCAATGCGCTCAAGATATTCACGCGCCCGTGCTTGTAGCTCTTCCGCGGTTTCATCATCAAAGCCTTCGATAGAGGTCAGGTCTTCGAGGGCGACATAGCCAACTTCTTCCATTGTCTCAAAACCTTCAGAGACGAGAAGCTGCGCGACCATTTCGTCGACATCTAGACCAGCCATGAACAGCTCGGAGCGCTCTTTAAATTCTTGCTGACGACGTTCTGATTCTTGCTCTTCCGTCAAGATATCCAAAGCCCAGCCCGAAAGCTGAGAGGCCAGACGCACATTTTGGCCGCGGCGGCCAATAGCGAGCGAGAGCTGCTCTTCTGGTACAACAACCTCGATTTTCCCGTTCGCTTCATCAATGACAACTTTGGTCACATTGGCGGGTTGCAGCGCATTGACGATAAATGTCCCCATATCTTCTGTATAAGGAATAATATCGATACGCTCGCCTTGCAGCTCATTCACAACCGCTTGGACGCGGGAGCCGCGCATACCGACGCAGGCCCCGACAGGGTCAATAGAGCTATCATTTGAGAAGACCGCAATTTTCGCGCGCGAGCCTGGGTCGCGCGCTACGCCCACAATTTGAATCACGCCTTCATAAACTTCCGGAACTTCTTGCGCGAAAAGCTGCGCCATGAATTGCGGGTGAGCGCGAGAGAGGAAGATTTGGCTGCCGCGCGGTTCTTCGCGCACATCCATAATATAGGCGCGGATACGGTCGCCGCCTTTGACATTTTCACGCGGCAAAGCTTGGTCACGGCGAATAACGCCTTCCGCGCGGCCAAGGTCCACAATGATATGGCCATATTCGACGCGCTTGACGATACCATTGATAATCTCGCCGACACGGTCCTTAAACTCCATAAATTGACGGGCACGTTCCGCGTCGCGGACTTTGCCCATAATCACCTGTTTCGCCATTTGCGCTTGGACGCGGCCAAATTCGAGCGGCGGCAAGGTCGTAGAAATTTCATCGCCTACTTCCATCAGCTTATTATCCATCTTGGCCGTTGAGATACCGACCTGAGTCGTTTCATTCTCGACCTCATCATCCGCGACCACAGAAATGACGCGGCGTAAGCTCTGCTCCCCCGTTGCGGGATTAATCTTGGCGCGAATATCTAGCTCGGCCCCATAACGCAGACGCGCGGCTTTTTGGATAGCTTCTTCAATGGCTTCCAAGACGATAGATTCGTCGATGGATTTTTCACTGGCGACAGCTTTGGCAATCTGGATAAGCTCCAGCTTATTGGCGGAAATTCCGGTCGTAGACATTATGTGTCTTCCTCTTCTGAAATTGCATTATCTTTAAGTGCGGCTTCAGTCTCTTTTTGCGCCGCCGCTTTGGCCTCTTGGCCTTTTTTAATCAGTTCATCCGTAATTAGGAGTTTCGCTTCGGCTATCCACTCAAAAGGAATGGAGGCCGTGCTGTCCGTTTCGCCGTCGAGATTAATATCGACATGACCGTCCTCAACCCCCGCCAAAACGCCGCGAAAGCGTTTACGCCCTTCGACGAGCCGGTCCAGCTCTAGCCGCGCGAGATAGCCTTCATAGGCCGTGAAATCTTCAAGGTCTGTCAGCGGGCGGTCTAATCCAGGCGAGCTCACTTCTAGCATATAGGCGTCGGCTATCGGGTCTTCGACTTCCATGACGGCGGAGAGCTCGCGGGACAGATCGGCGCAATTTTCGACATTCATGAGCCCATCACTTATACGTTCGGCCATGATTTGCACGGTGCGGCGTTTGCCCGCCATCACGCGGATACGCACAATATGCAGGCCTAAATCCGCCGCAATCGGCTCGGCCAGCGCAAGAATACGCTCATCTATATTCGTCTTGGTCTTCATCAGACGTCGATACTTTCCGCCCCTCAAACAAGGCACTTTAGGCAATAAAAAAAGCGACCCGAGGGCCGCCCGATCCGCATCCTGTGCGGTGGGTTTTCTTTTTGTTAAAGGCTAGATAGGGCAACAATATTCAATTTGCAACCCTTTGCTTCATCATCAAGTTTCAAGGCGAGCAAGACGCCGGTTTTAACCGACCTTCCGCATCTCAAAACTTGTCCATTTCGCGATTTTAGATTTGAGCCCAATAATCGAAATTGGCTTGGAGGCAAAATCATCCATCCCGGCTTCAAGGCATTTTTCCTCATCGCCTTTCAGCGTATGCGCCGTCAGGGCGACAATTGGCGTCCGCGGCAACCCCCGCGTCTTTTCCGCCGACCGAATAGCCTTGGTCGCTTCATAGCCGTTCATCTCAGGCATGGAGACATCCATTAATATGATGGAAGGGCTCTCGCTTCGCCAATAATCGACAGCAGCGCGGCCATTGGGGACAATTTTAAAACTGACGCCTAATTGCTCCATAAGATATTTGATATAAATTTGATTGGTTTCATTATCTTCTGCAATGAGTACATCTAGGCCTCTTGCAGGTTTCTCTGCGCGCGGAACGGCGCGGCGTTCGATGTCCCGCGCCACACTGCGCCGCGGAGGCGGTAAGACATCTGACAGAGACGGACCGCTTACATGAGGGGCCTCGGCGCTTTTAACACCCATTTCAGCTTTCGGGGAAACCGAGTTACTCTGGGACTCAAATAAGCACCTCGTAATGGTATCCAGCAGTAAGGAGGCACGGGCGGGTTTCGTCAAAACACTTGCCAGCCCCTCTTCTTTTAACCGGCGTATCGCCGCATCAGCATTTACCGAGGTCAAAAGGATCATCGGTATTTTTGCAAAATCAGCATTGGCTTGTAAGGCTCGGAATACATCGCCCCCGTTCATGCCCGGCATTTGATAATCAGAAATAATAAGATCAATTTTTATGTCTTTTACCTTGGCATTTTCCAACACAGCAATCGCGCGCGCGCCGCTTTCCACAGCAATGCTCCGGCATTTCCAATGTTTGACTTGTTCACGCAGAATATTTCGGTTCACCTGATTATCATCAATAATCAGAATATTTGCGCCAATGATCTCCATTGGCACGACTTTCGTCGGCTTAATATCTTCATGAGATTGCAGTGAAAGTTTCACAGTAAATACACTGCCCGTGTCCACTTCACTTTCAACGCTGATCACGCCGCCCATAAGGTCAACGAGATTAGCCGAGATTGAAAGGCCTAAGCCTGTGCCTTCATATTCGC
>CAZNXP010000208.1:0-4057 GCA_964576955.1 uncultured Algimonas sp. | reverse complement strand
CTGGTTATATAAAATAATCTGCATCTCACAGACATTGATTTGTAAGACTTTTAGACTTTCCTTTCAGCAAGATAGGAGTCAAACATATTGAGTATTCGAAGGTCGAACAAATTGAGTCAAATAACCTAAACCGCGACCTAATCACTTAGGCCCCCCTCATGAATAATGTCCTCATTAAGAACCGAGATGAGTTTGAGCTATCCTATCCCGTCGTCGTCATCGGCGGCGGCGGAACTGGGCTCTGCGCAGCATTAGCCGCACGTGACGCCGGACAAGATGTTTTGATCTTGGAACAAGACAAAACTTTGTTGGGAACCACATCGATGTCTACAGGGCTGATACCAGCCTCCGGCACGGAAGATCAAAAGGCGCAAGGTATTGATGACAGCCCTCAAATATTTGCAGCAGATATAATGGCGAAGACCAAAGGTGAAGCGGATCCGCTAATTGTGAATTTATGCGCCAACACTTCAATAGATACCATTAAGTGGCTGAAATCAAAACATAAAGTTAATTTAAATCTCATTGACGGTTTTTTATATCCGGGTCATTCAAAGATGCGAATGTATGGGATGCCAAATCGATCTGGCGGTGAGTTAATGGCTGCTCTCGTCGAGGCAGCCGAAACTGCGGGTGTGGACATCCTTACGGAAGCTCTAGTCGAGACTTTATTTGTAGATAGCCAAGACGACATTACGGGGGTCGCCGTAACGCGCCCCGACGGCTCCGTCGAATTGATTGGCTGTGAAGCCCTTATTTTGGCTTGTTGCGGATTTGCTGGCGACGCCAATCTCGTAAAGAAATATATCCCGGAAATGGAAAATGCGACATTCCACGGGCATCCTGGTAATAAAGGGCATGCCATGATTTGGGGCCAAGAACTCGGCGCCGCACTTGGAGATATGACCGCTTATCAAGGACATGCAGGACTCGCCTATGGACACGGCATACCCATTCTCTGGCCGCTTATCATGGAAGGTGGATTTCAGGTTAATCAAAATGGTGAGCGGTTTTCGGACGAAACTCAAGGTTACTCGGAACAAGCTGTTAAAGTCCTTGAGCAACCTGGCAGTGTCGCTTGGAGTATTTATGATCATACCCGGCATGAGCTCATGTTAAAATTCGACGATTACCAAGACGCGATGAGAGCACAGGCAGTCAAACAATCCGATACAATAGAGGGCCTCGCGAAGCTCTTGGGTCTTCCATCCGATGCCCTAGAAAAAACGATCCAAGCCGCCGCCGCTTCAACGCAAGGAAGCGACGATAAATTTGGCCGTGATTTCTCTGGTAAAAAACCCCTCACCTCGCCTTTTTATGGCGCGAAGGTAACAGGCGCTCTCTTCCATACGCAAGGCGGATTAGAGATAAATGAAAAGGCACAAGTACTCCGAGATAATGGGGAGCCCTTTTCCAACCTTTTTGCAGGCGGCGGCGCGGCTCGAGGCATATCAGGTTCGGGCGCAAGCGGGTATCTCGCCGGAAACGGACTTTTGACAGCCACTAGCCTCGGAAAAATCGCAGGCCGCGCTGCTGCGACTTTAGTCGCGAATAATTAATTTAGCCCAATGCGACCGGGTTTTTTAGGTCTGCCTCTGTCAACTTATAGCCACTCAATAGCCAGATTGATGCTAGTCCCATCACGGCGGGAATATAGGACATGCCGAGCAGTATGGCATGTCTAACCTGTGGTGACTGTAACGTATCAACTGGTAAATTTTTGTCAAAACCTGCGACGGATAATGCGATGCCCACCACCAATGGCCCAAACGCAAAAGTGAATTTCTCAATAAAGCTATAAAAAGCCACAAATATACCTTCACGACGAATGCCATGAATACGGGAATCATGATTAATGATATCAGTCAGCATAGACATCGCCATTAAGACATTTCCGCACGATGCGATGCCAACCACAAACGCTCGAACCAAAACAGCCCAAGTCGGGTCGTCTGGCTGCGCAAACGACCAACTTACAACAGCAATGACGAAACATATGGCCGAAACAATATAGGTCTGACTTTTACCGATTTTTTTTGAAAGTTTATACAGAATAGGCGCAGAGGCCGTTGAAACAATTCCGACGACAAGCAAATAATATGTGAAAATTCCAAAATCCCTTTGCAAAACGTAGAGCACTAAGAATGGAATAGCCGCTATTGTTGCAGCCACGCCAAAAAGTTGACAAAACTTCAAAGCGAGCAATCGGATATAATGCTTATTTGAGAAAACATGTCCAAGCTCAGTGAGTATTTTCGGACGTTTTATTGGCGCCGTTGAAAATCTAGCGTCTTTAGTGCCGTACCAAGTTATGAACATAGTCGAAAAAATAATAATCGCCCCAATCATCCCTATCGTTGCATAGGAATGCCAAGACGTTTTTCCCATTTCTTCCAGTAGTATGGGAATTCCGGCTCCGATTAAACCTGCGACGGAATATGACATGACCCGATAGCTGTGGATTGAGGTTCGCTCATGGTAGTCATCCGTCATTTCGGCGGGCATCGCTAAATAAGGAATATTAAACAGCGTATAGCCAAATGATAATGTCATCATGGCGGTAAAAATAAATAACACGGTGAATGTTTGGTTTTCGAAAATCGGCGTCATAAATACCATCAAGAAAGATAAAGATGACAAAATAGCGCCCCATAAAAGAAATGGACGCCTACGGCTTCCTTTGGAGGCTAACCTATCACTCCATCCTCCAACGAGAGGGTCGGTAAAAGCGTCAAAAATCTTTGGGAAAAATGCAATGAAGCCGGCAAGCGCAGGCTCTAACTTCAATACTGTTACCATATAAACAAGCACGAATCCGGCGACTGTGTTCATCATAAGGGCCACACCTAATGCGCCGCTTGACCACAAGACTTTAATGCGATTTGGAATAATATCACTGGCTAAGAGCATGTTATGCGACACGGTTATCATTTCACTCTACTCTCTTAGTTCAATTTTTCTGTCATTCCACATATCCCTTGGAAATCATAGGTCGTCCCTTTTCATTAAATTATTCACTGTGAGAACATAAACTTGTTATTCCAGAAAATTCAAACATGACGTATTAAGCGAAGATATGAAATCTAAGTGGCGAATATTGGCTTTGATAAGTTCTCTGTCCCTGGGAATGGCTGGATGTGGAGTCCAGACATCACCCGCCAACCCCGCAATTCCAAGTTACAGTGCCGAGGCGGAAGCTCTCTACCTAAAACGCTATAATTCACGCGGAAAATCTCAAGCGACGGCCTTAAGTGCCTATGACACATTAGGACCCATTTATGGCACAAAGGCCTATCAAAAACTGCCCACATCACAAAACCCTACGATTTCGCCCTCAGCCATAAAAAAGGCCAATGATTACGTGGCAGAGATGAATACCAGCGCCTTCATAGTTTGGCGCAATGGTGCGGTTGAACATGAATCCTATTTTGGCGAGTTTAACGCCGACTCCCTGATTGTCTCAAAATCACTAGCCAAACCGATTAGTATGTTAGCGGTAGGTCGTGCCATCCATGAGGGCCACATTAAATCTCTTGAGCAATCCGTTTCTGATTTCATCACAGAATGGAAAGGCACTGAAAAAGAAAAAATCTTAGTTCGGCATTTATTGGATATGCGTGCGGGCCTACTCCCGCAAGGTCAGTCTATCGAGCCTGAGCATATTTTGAACCGCGCCTATATGCACCCACATCATGATGAAGTCATTATTCATGAATACCCCCTCACCCATGAGCCTGGCACCCGATATGAATATGCCAATTCAACAGCAGAGCTCGTCGCGCCCTTGATTGAGCGCGCAACAGGCACGCAATATGAAGACTGGATCGGTAACGAAATACTCACACCCCTGGGGGCGAGAGACGGACAAATTTGGATGAACCGCCTAGGCGGCACACCCCATTCTGGTTGCTGTACACTTTTGACTGCAGATAGTTACCTGCGCTTCGCAATTTTATTACTCCAGGACGGTAAATGGGAGGGTAAACGACTTTTGCCTGTTGGTTTTGTTGATCAAGTCAAAACAGCTTCGCCGCAAAATCCACATACAGGGATGGGC
>CAZNXP010000207.1:0-4101 GCA_964576955.1 uncultured Algimonas sp. | reverse complement strand
CAAGGACTTGAATAAGGCTGATAAGGATTGTCAGTACATGTTGAACAGACCCGCGCCGATTGGCCATTGCGATGAGGTCAGCTTCGGAGGTGTTGATTAAATTTTGCCAGACATCATCCAATAATGTCGCATACCAAAAAAACCCCCAAAGTGTGAAGGCTAGGGTGGCAAGGCAAATAGCTAGTAAGTCTCGTCGCATCAGATTTTCCAAATTATGGGCGCATCCACTCGCAATTTCCTTGCCAAATTCTTAAGGCTCTCAATTTTGTTATCGGTTTGATGGGGTTGAGGCGTCTATCAAATGAAAATTTGCAAATTTCACTTTGTTTAAATCATTTTGGGATATGCCATCCTTAATAATTAGAAAAATATCTAAGAGTGAACGGTGAAATCTAGCAATAAACATAGAGCCTTTTCGGCTGCCAAGTCGCCTGTGCGCTCCGCAATTTTCTCCATGCGTAAAGCTTGGATTGCGGTGGGCGCTCTCAGCTTGTTTGTGAATATATTGATGCTCACGGGCCCGCTTTATATGCTTCAGGTCTATGACCGAGTGATTACCAGCCAAAGCATGTCCACCTTGGTGGCATTGTCACTTCTCATGGTCGCGCTCTATGGTTTTATGGGGCTATTAGATTTTTTACGCTCCCGCATACTCGTTCGTATTGGGACATCTGTTGATGAGAAACTCAGCGCGCCGCTTTTTAAAAATTGGTTGAAACAGGGCGTTCGCGGAAAGCTAACAAATGGTCAGCGCCCCCTTCAAAGCCTTGCCGTTATCAAAAGATTTTTGGTGGGCCCGTCCCCGACGACATTTTTCGATGTGCCTTGGACGCCAATATATATAGCCGTCATTTTTATGATTGATTGGACTTTGGGCGTTTTTGCGACCGTAGGTGCCATCCTTGTGTTAATCGTGGCCATTACCGCAGAATTGCGGACGCGCGGTAAAGAACAGGTTTCCAAGAATAGCCGCGCGAAAAGCCAGAAATTTACGCAAAATGTATATTCTCAGTCTGAGGCCGTCATTTCTATGGGCATGACCCAAGAGATGATAAGCCGTTGGGACGCTTTAAAGCGCGAAGGTGAGCAGAGTGATTTATCTGCCAGCGATATCTCTGGCGGCGCGACGGCAATGTCTAAGGCGTTCAGAATGTTCTTACAGTCCGCAATCTTGGGCTTAGGGGCATCTCTCGCCATACAACAAATTATTACGCCCGGCGCTATGATTGCAGGGTCCATCATTTTGGGCCGCGCCCTTGCGCCCATCCAAATGGTCATTGGACAGTGGAGAGGCTGGATTCAGGCGAAAAATGCTTATGCTGATTTAAACGAATTTTATGCGGCTATGCCGTCAGGGGCAGAGAAAATCTCGCTTCCAGTTCCGACCGGCGCCCTGACGATTGACCGTGTCTCTGCAGGCCCTCCAGGTGCCAACAAAGCGACGTTGAAGAATTTAAACTTCAAACTTTCGCCAGGTGACGGCCTTTGCATTCTTGGGCCAAGCGGGTCAGGCAAGTCTTCACTTGCGCGGCTCTTGGTCGGCGTATGGATACCGCAGCAAGGTTCAGTGCGTCTGGACGGGGCAACTCTGGATCAATGGGAGGCAGAAGATCTCGGGAAACATGTCGGATATTTGCCGCAAAAGGCGGCATTATTCGAAGGAACTGTTGGCGAGAATATTTCGCGCTTTAGAGAAAATGTGCATCCTGATGCGATTATTCGCGCGGCGCAAATCGCAGGGTTTCACGAGTTTATTCTCAGCCTTCCCGAAGGTTATAATACGCCATTAGGCGGCAATGGCGTTATCCTGTCCGTTGGACAAGTGCAGCGCCTCGCATTGGCCCGCGCTGTTTTCGGCGACCCGTGCTTGATTGTCTTGGATGAGCCGAATTCAAACCTTGATGCAGCTGGCGACAAGGCTTTGAACGGCGCGATTCATTTCATGCGCAGTCTCGGTAAGACGGTCATTATTATTTCTCACCGTCCAACGGCCATGGCAGCTGTGAATAAGGTTCTTATGCTGCGCGGCGGACAACAAGAGAAGTTCGGATTAAAAGAGCAGGTTTTCAAAATCGCAAAACCGAAAATGGTAAAGCCGCGTTCAGCCGCGCCTCAAGGGGCTGCTCAGCTCGCTCAACATGCCGCACGCCGCGGTCCAACACTTAAAGTGCCGCAGGGTTCAGTATAATGGGACAACATACATACACACCGCGAATGGATGTCACGCAACCTGTCTCTCAGAATATGAGCGAGATTAGGCAGGCCCTGCGCAACCGTCCGCCTGTTGAAGTGGCCCCCGAACAAACAGCTAAAAAATCTAAGCTGGGTTGGTCACTAAAGAAATCGAAAAATTCTGAGCCCAAAAAAGCCAAGCTCAAGACAGAAAAACCCAAGGCAGTTAAGCCTAAGGCAGAAACGCTAAAGACGGCCAAGCTCAAGACGACTATGCCAAAGCTAGACAAGCTTAAGAAAGCTAAGCTCAAAAATGTGAATCCTAAGAAAGCTAAGCTGCCCAAGAAAGCTAAGCTGCCTAAGAAAGCTAAGCTAATGCCAGCGCCAAAGCCTACCATGGCACCCGTGCCCGTGCAGCTTAAGCAAAATCCCATTTCAAATCCTGCGCCAATGCCTGCGCCAAAACCCGCAAAAGCGAAAAAGCAGCGCGCGCCGAAAAAGCCATATGCTCCACTTTCCGTGAAACCGCCTCGGGACAGAAGGCGGTCTGACAGACGCCGCATTGAGGCGGGGTCATCAGAACTTGCGATGAATAAATATCTTCGCCGCAGCTATGTGAGCTTATTTGCCCTCGTCTTTGTTTTTGGCGGATGGACAGTCCTTGCCAAAATTCAAGGCGCAGTCGTGGCCTCTGGCCAAGTGGCTGTTGAAGGGGATCCAAAAATCCTCCAGCATTTAGAAGGCGGCATCATAAGTGAAATCGCGGTTAAAGAGGGTGATTTTGTTACCCAAGGTCAGACGGTTTTAAAATTAGATGCCATTATTTTGGAAGCGAATCGCGATGCTGCAGAGACGAATTATTTCGAGAACCAAGCTTTAATCGACCGCTTAATCTCTGAGCAAAAAGGATATGACCGTATCCAGTGGTCTCGTGAGTTAATCAACCGTCGGTCCAATAGCCGGGTAAAACTGGCGATGTCAGGACAAGAACAATTATTTGCCGCAAGAGGCTCCGCGATTTCAGGTCAAATCGAGCAATTATCTCAACGCTTAGAGCAATTAAGGGGTGAAGATAGCGGCCTGATTTCGGAAATGGATTTCACGCGGTCTGAGCTTAATCTCGTCGAGCAAGAGCACCAGAGGCTGTCAGATCTTTTGCGACAAAACCTGATTCCGCGTAACCGCGTCACGCAACTTGAATTGGATATAACGCGCCTACGAAATGCGTCCGCTAAGCTGTCCTCTCGCCGCGCAAGCGTCAGCAGCTTGATTGAAGAAACGCAGATCGAAATCTCGCAAATTGGGCGGCTTCGTGACGAGCAAATTCTGACGGAACTGCGGATTGCGCAGACCCAAGCGGATAGTTTTTCCGAAGCTTTGAAAACTGTTTCAAAGAAAGCAAAGCATGTTCAAATTTCAGCGCCTGTTTCAGGGGTTGTGCATGAAATGACGGCAACAACCATCGGCGGCGTAATCGCGCCGGGGCAAGAAATTATGCAAATTATTCCACGGCGAGACGCGCTTGTTATCAATGCGCAAGTCCAGCCTCAGGACATTGATCAGGTGCGTCTGGGACAAGACACAAATGTGATTTTCTCTGCTCTGAAACAAAGTGCTGTGCCTGAGCTATCCGGTGTGGTCTCTTACATCTCTGCGGATAATTTAATCGACCCCATAACCGGGTCTGCTTATTTCGACGTCGAAATTTCTATCGATGATTCAGAAATACCAAAATTACGCGGCCAAGCCCTCATACCGGGGATGCCCGCTGATGTGTTTGTACAGAC
Source organism: uncultured Algimonas sp. (assembly GCA_964576955.1). Classification (GTDB taxonomy): domain Bacteria; phylum Pseudomonadota; class Alphaproteobacteria; order Caulobacterales; family Maricaulaceae; genus Litorimonas. The sequence goes on along the minus strand of CAZNXP010000207.1, from coordinate 142 downwards.
CGAAGAACGATCCGTGTTTGACTATCTCACAGCGCCATTAAGAGACACCTTCAGAAAGACCATGCGTGATGGGTAAGAACAAAACATCAATATTGCAGGCCCTCAAAATGAGCGTGTTTGCAAGAGGGGTTTTGGTGTCTTG
>CAZNXP010000206.1:0-4137 GCA_964576955.1 uncultured Algimonas sp. | reverse complement strand
GCGGCCCTTTACGGGGCAACCAAAGGTGCCATGCATAAATTTTCACGTGACCTTCGTCAGGAACTGCAAGGGACTGGTATTCGCGTCACGGAAATCAATCCCGGACGTGTCATTAGTGAATTCTACAATGTCGCCATTGACGATCCAGAGAAACTAAAAAAGACCACAACGACGGGGGTCGAGGAACTCAAAGCCTCGGATATTGCTGACGCGATTGTTTACTGCGTCGGCGCGCCGTGGCGTGTAAATGTATCACAGATGGAAATTTTGCCGACAGAACAAACTTACGGCGGGTCACAATTCACGCCAACAAAAAACAGAAGCTAATTTGATCAAAGAGGAAACTGTCATGACACAAGAAACGAAAAAATTTGACGTAATATTTGAAGGTGTTGCTCGCTCAAGCGGAAAACTAAGGTGCGACATAGATGTGGATTTCGTCACGACGGGTGAGAGCTTCTCTCTGGCAACAGATGAAGGCAAAATTCATGGCGGAGCCAACACGGCACCACCACCTTTGGCCCTCTTCACAGGCGCTTTAACAGCGTGTTTGATGACTCAAATTAGAGCCTTTTCTAAACGGCTACGCATTCCTATTCGCGGCGTAGTTATCAAAACGCGTCTACATTGGGAAGGCGAACAAATTGGGCGCGAACCCTATGTCGGCCAACCCATCGGATTTCATTTGGACGTCGACATCGATACTGACGTGAGCGACGAGGACATTCACCGTTTATTTGAAGCGGGCCGGAAAGGATGCTTTTTAGAAGCTACACTTGAGCGGTCCAACACAATCACACATCGCCTGAAGACGAATAAAGGTTGGGTAGATGTTTAAAAACATAATTTCGAAAACCCGTTCGAAACTCTCGGCGCTTACGCTATGCTGCCTCAGCGCCGCGATCTTAGCGTCTTGTTCGCCTTCAGATACCAAAACCTACACCTTGCGTATTGGGGCGGGTCATCCTGCGGGACCCGCCGTTTATACAACCCAATTACAAAAATTTTTCGTGCCCGAAGTTGAACGCCGCGTCGCGGCAGAAACGACATATAAGCTTCAATTCATCGAAGGATATGGTGGTTCTATCGCGACAGTCGCGGAAACGCTTGAATCGGTGGAGTCAGGCATTTTAGATATAGGCGCCTATTGCGTCTGTTTTGAACCTTCAAAACTCTTCCTACATAATTTCATGTATTTTGTTCCATTCGGTCCGCAAGATGCACAGCAATCGGTTAAGACGGCTAGGTCCGTCTATGACAAAAATCCTTGGTTAGAACGCCAACTCACAGAGCATTACAACCAATCGCTTTTGGCCCTCAATGGTTGGGATAATTACCATCTCGGAACTGTAAAACCTTGGGAAGATATTGACGATCTTCGCGGCGTAAAAATTGGCGGCGCGGGACCTAATCTACCCTGGTTAGAACATGCCGGCGTTATTCCCGTTCAATCCACCCTCACCGATGGATATTTATCATTAGAAACAGGCGTTTATGAAGGATGGCTTATGTTTCCGTCCGCATATTATAGCTTCAAATTTCACGAACCTGCCCCGTTTTATACCGAAATTGGATTTGGCGCTATGGGCGGGGCGGTGATTTTAACAATGAACGATAAAAGATGGGCAAAACTCCCACCGGAAATTCAAACGATAATCAAAGAAGTTGCGGCCGAATATGAGACTTTGGGTGCCCAAGCTCTAGATACAAGACAAGTAAAAGGTTTGGAGAATTTAAAAAATTCTGGGGCAACTGTTCGTTCATTGGATGCGCAGGTCCGCCAAAGATGGGCGAAGTCGCTGAAAGATTTCCCAAACGCTATGGCTCAAGACGCGAATAATCGAGATATGCCGGGCTCTGAAATCATGCAGAGTTACCTGAACGTGATTAATGAAAGCGGCTATGTTTGGCCAACCGAATATAAAATATCGCCATAGCTTTTAATCGGCTTGCATCAATGCGAAGCTTATTCTGATCTTTGAGGTCGATTTGACCTTTAAGTCATAAGGTTTACACTCTCGCTATGCCTACTCTTACCCAGCTCGTCTCCCATCGGTTTCGGGGGTTTTCCCCGCATGAAAATACAATCCAAGGGTTGAATGCCGCGTTGGATTTTGGAGTGGCTCAAGTCGAATTTGATATTCGCGTTACGAAATGCGGAACGCCTCTCATCTATCACGACGAAGCCGCGAAAACAAAAAGCGGGCGGGTCCAGCATATCTGTGATGTCATGGCACGCGATCGGCACAGTTTAGGCGGTGTTTTCACCCATATGCCGACTGCCGAAGCTCTCTTTGAAGCGGCCGCACAACACCCGAATAAAGCCAAGCTTTTGATTGATATGAAAGATGCAGGTTTTGAGGATATGCTGGTCGCTTTAGCCGAAGCCAACGGGCTCATGGAGCGTATTGTTTGGGTCAGTTGGTTGCCCGAAACCTTATACGCTATCAAAGACTTAGCCCCAAATGCTGAACTTACTTTGTCGCATTGGTGTAAAAGCCCAAGCGCAAGTACTCGGTCTATACATAAAGTATTCAAGGCAAAGAACGGCGAAGTTCCCCGTCCACAACGCCGCCTAGTTATCGGTGAGCGTTCAGGTTGGTTTATCGATACTCCGCTAAAAGGTGAAATACGCGACCTGGTGCAAAATGTCTGCGTTCCGGCAACAATGGTGACCCGCAAACTCGTTGAAAACTACCAAGCCGACGGTATCAAAGTTTCGGCCTTTTCATATGTCACCCGCGAGGGCCTCGACGCGGCAGAAGCGGCCTTAGGCTTAGATGACTTCTTTATCGACGCAAAAATCGTCTTCGATAGCTTCGCCTAATCATTCGCCGGGCGGTAAGGATCAGACTCATCAGGATTACCATGCTGATCTGGACCTGCCTCTTCGGTGGGAATGGCATATCCGCCCGTAAGCCATTGGCCCAAGTCCAAGTCTGAACAGCGCTTTGAACAGAATGGTTTGAGGCCTTCTATGACAGGCTTTTTCTTACAATAGGCACAGCGCTTCATCGGTCAGCTTTGACATCTACAGATGCCCCCGTTGTGAGTTTGAACCTAGCACCGATGCGGTCCGTGACCTCGGCCTTCCAATCAAAAGGCGCATCTTTTAGCCAGCCTTCAACATCTGGCGTAACAAAGAGCTCTAATTGCGCGCCGGGCGACACGGCGGCTTCGCGGGTTAAGCGACGTAAAGCGTGTAAGGATTGGGTCGCCAGCGTCGGTTCCCCGAATTTGGTATTCAGTGCATCATCCAGTGACAAATCTGGCTTTGCACGCGTCATTTCAATCACGCCAAAACGAGACAGCGAATTAAACTTCGCCACGTTCGGGTCCGCCTCAAATGCGGCTTCGAATGTGCGTTCTAATGTCTTGCGCTGCTTGGGCTGACGCAGGTTCGGAAAATCAATGACGACCAAACCACCTAACCCGCGCAGGCGCATTTGGGAGGCAATCAATTTGGCCGCTTCATTTGCAGCCGCAGCCGCAGAAATAGCTGCACCTTTATCTACATCAATCGCGAGCAAAGCCTGTGTTTGCTCCATCGTAATAGAGCCGCCGCTTGGGAGTGCGAGTGATATTTCACAAGCTTCATCGACGGCATTCACGGAAGCCTCGTCAAAGTTTAAGTCTGGAAACCGCTCTAATAGGCGGTCTTGCAGGTTCAGTTTTTTGATAAGCTCGGGCTTGCCTTTACTTTCACCCAAATAGCGTAATGTCGCGCCCTTCTCTCCGATTTGAGAACGTAAAATACTGACCTCAACGACTTGCCCTTCTGCGAGGCGCGGCATGTCTTTCTGCGCAGCAAATGGCATTAAGGCTGGCGCGGCGTCCGAGCCTATATCAACCCAAGCCCCAGCGACCGAAGGATCTACTGTGGTCACACGGCCAATATATATATCGCCCGTACGCGGTGTCTTTTGCCACGGGCGGTCGACATACAACTCGACCATGCGGCGACCTTCATAAACGGCCGCACGGGTTTCCCCAACGGCCGTTTCAATGACGGCGCGACGTTTCACGAGCAAGCTGCCAATAAGAGGTTTCGCGTTTCATAGACAGGCAGCCCAACAACCCCCGTATAAGACCCTGAAATATGGTGGATGAAGGCTCCAGCTCGGCCTTGAATGCCGT
>CAZNXP010000205.1:0-4171 GCA_964576955.1 uncultured Algimonas sp. | reverse complement strand
ACGGATGAAATTCGATATGGGGACAATGACCGCCTCGCCTCCCGAACCGCGCAAATGGTCGGCGCGGACCTCTTGGTCCTTCTCTCCGATATTGACGGGCTTTACACAGCAGACCCCCGCACAGATAGCGCGGCGCGGCACATAGCGCTCATCGATGAGATGACGGATGACATCATGGCCATGGGCGGCGCGCCAAATGTGGCAGCTGGCGTCGGCACGGGCGGTATGACAACGAAGCTCGCCGCTGCGAAAATCGCAACGCAGGCGGGCTGCGACATGATTATTTGCGACGGGCGGTCCGTGGGTGCATTGGCAGCGCTCGGCGCAGGCGGCAAACACTCCCGTTTCAAAGCTCAAAGCAATCCCCGCAAAGCCCGCGCGCAATGGATTGGCGGCACGCTAAAACCCAATGGGGCGCTCCATATCGATGCGGGAGCAATGAAGGCCCTCCAAAATGGCAGCAGCCTATTGCCTGCGGGCGTCACCAAAGTTTCCGGTCGTTTCGAGAAAGGCGATGCCGTCTCTGTCTTTGCAAATGGCACTGAGGTTGCCCGCGGCCTTGTGGCTTATGATGTACAGGAAGCGGAACGCATTAAAGGTCTAAAATCGGCTGAAATCTCGAATGAGCTCGGCTATGAACATGGCGCGGCCATCATTCACCGCGATAATTTGGTAATGCTCTGATATGTCTCTCGAATTAGAAATGGCCGCTCTTGGCCGCGCCGCGCAAGACGCAGGAGCGCAGTTACGCCTCGCCGATGAAGCCGCCCGCAATGCGGCCCTCCGCGCTATGGCGAAACACGTGCGCCTCGAAACAAAGAATATCCTCGCGGCAAATGACGCCGATATGAAAGCCGCCGCAGAGAAAGGCTTATCTGCGCCGCTGCTGGACCGTTTGAAACTAGATGCAGACCGTATTGAAGGCGTGGCCCAAGGCTTAGAGGCTATCGCAGCTCTGCCCGACCCAATTGGCACCGTTGAGAGTGAATGGACGCAGCCCAATGGTTTGCATTTTTCGAAAGTCCGCGTTCCGCTCGGCGTTATTGGAATGATCTATGAAAGCCGCCCAAATGTTACGGCGGATGCTGGCGGGCTTTGTGTTAAGTCGGGCAATGCTTGCGTGCTGCGGGGCGGCTCAGAAAGCCTGCGCTCTAACCGCGCCCTCCATACGGCGCTGCAAGCGGGATTGCGCGAAGCAGGCTTGCCTGAAACCGCGATTAACCTCGTACCAACAACTGACCGCGCCGCCGTTGGACATATGCTCGACGGGCTGAACGCGACGATTGATTTGATTATTCCGCGCGGCGGGAAAAGCCTCGTCTCCCGGGTTCAAAAAGACGCACGCGTCCCCGTTCTCGCCCATGAAGACGGTTTAAATCATAGCTATGTCCATAATAGCGCTGACATTCCCCTCGCGGTCAACGTCATTGAAAATGCGAAACTTCGCCGCACCAGCGTTTGCGGCTCGACAGAAACCGTCTTGGTGGACGAAGATATTGCCGCAAAATTTCTCCCTGCCTTAGAGAAGGCCATAGGCGGAAAATGTGAATTACGCGCAGATAAAAATGCGATGTCTCACCTCAAATCTGCTATACAAGCGACATCAGAAGATTTCGACACAGAACATCTCGCGCCTATTTTAAATATCGCCATTGTCAAAAATATCGACGCAGCTCTCTCTCATATTGAAAAATATGGGAGTGGCCATACGGATGCCATCCTCGCGCAAGATGATGAAGCGGCCAAAGTTTTCTTGAACCGCGTCGATAGCGCCATCGTCTTGCATAATGCCTCAACACAATATGCCGATGGCGGAGAATTTGGATTTGGCGCAGAGATAGGAATTGCAACGGGCCGCATCCATGCGCGCGGCCCCGTCGGGGCGCAACATCTCACGAGTTATAAATACCAAGTGCGCGGCACAGGTCAGGTTCGGCCTTGAGGTCGGTGGGTCTCTTTGGCGGGTCTTTCAACCCAGCTCACGGCGGGCACCTTCATGTGGCGCGGGCTGGCCTGCGCCAGCTTCAATTAGATGAAATCTGGTGGTTGGTTAGCCCGCAAAACCCTCTCAAACCCGAACAGCCGAGTTGGGAGAGCCGCGCCGAGACGGTTCGCAATTTACCCCTTCCGGCTAATATGCGCATCTGCGATGTCGAGTTGCGCTATGGCACGCAATATACGGTCGACCTGCTAACAACGCTCATGATGCGTGAACGCGACACGCGCTTCGTCTTCATGATGGGCGCGGATAATCTTAGGCAGCTTCCGAAATGGCGTGACTGGCAACAGATTATGGACATTGTTCCAATCGCCGTGATTGCTCGTCCCGGTTCACCCATTCGCGCTCGGCTGGGACAAGCCGCGCGCCAATATAGCTTCGCCCGCATCGGTGAAGATCAGGCACATACACTCAAAGACAGAGCTGCCCCCGCGTGGAGCTATCTGACTCTGCCACTGGACAAACGAAGCTCATCCGCTATTCGCGCGTCCCGATAGCGATAGCCTAATTGATTTACATATGTTAGCGCTCGAGATAACGATATTGCAATGGAGAGTCTTCTGACCGCCGGACATCAAGAAAAACCCGCACAAGTCACCATTTTGGACGGACCGGAGTCGAAAGAACTTTCGGATTTCATCCAAGAGATTTTAGACGAGAACTCGGCTCAAGACGTTATTGAGATTGATATTCGCGGGAAATCCTCCATCGCAGATTACCTTCTCGTGGCCTCTGGACGCTCAAATCGTCATGTCAGCGCATTGGCTGACTATGTTCAACGCGGCCTGAAAGAACGGGGCTTCAAGGACCTCGTCGTCGAAGGACAAGAAGCCTCGGACTGGGTCTTGATTGATGCGGGCGATGTCATTCTCCACGTCTTCCGTCCCGAAGTCCGCGTCTTCTATAATCTCGAAAAAATGTGGTCAGTTCCTCTGCCGAAAGGTCTGGATGGCGTGAAAGAACAAGCGCCCGAAGACACGCTCGAGACGTGAAACTCATCCTCAGGGCTGGCGGTATCTTACGAAGCGGGCCTGAGAAAACCCTTGTCGATGATTATATAACCCGCGCCCAAGGCTTGGCCCGCGGAACAGGATTTCGGGCCGTCGAAGAACAAGGCGTCGAACTAAAAGGCCAATATGACCGCGCGGCGGAAACGGCAAAACTTCTTTCAGTCGTCAATCCATCGGATGAACTCATCATTTTAGACGAACGCGGGAAAAGCCCAACGTCCAGAGAGATTGCTCGGCATTTTGAGAGACTACGTGATGACGGCACCCCTGCTAGCTATATGATTATAGGCGGCGCAGATGGGTTTGAACCCTCAGTCATTAAAGACATGCGCCCCGGACGGATAACGACATGGAGTTTTGGCGCGCAGACTTGGCCGCATAAAATGGTCCGCGTCATGGCTGCCGAGCAAATCTACCGCGCCTTATCTATCCTCGCAAAAACGCCTTATCACCGCGATTAGATCTGGAAACTTACGCGGTTGATTAACGGGCAATAAAGACGTTATCGTGCATGGTAATCCTATGCGTATCGCCCTCGCCATTCTTGCCTTAGCCGCTTGCTTGACCGCAACCTCACCTGTCATGGGGCAGACGCCAGGCGATATTGATGCGCTGACAAAAAAAGAACAAGCGGCTCGCGAAAAAACCAAATCCCTAGAAAGCGAACGCGAAAAGGTTCGCAAGGATGTGTCAGCTCTAAAAAAGACGCTCGCCAAGACCGCGCAACAAGCCCAAAATATTGAAACGGGCCTGACGTCCTTAGAATTAGAGACAGCGGGCCTCACCGCCCGAGTTGACGATCTATCGGCTCAAATTCAGGATGACCGCGCGCAAACTATGGAGCTTATTGCGGCGTTACAGCGTCTCGAGGCAACGCCGCCGCCGCCACTTGCCCTGACACCGCGAAACGCCAAACGCGCCGCCGACGCAGGGCTCTTAATCGCCAGTTTGTCAGAACAACTCAAAAGCAGAGCCGATGCGCTCACATTAAATTTGAAAGCCTTGGAAATCACCCAGGCTCAACTGGAACTAAAGAAAAACGACTTGTCAACGCAGCGCGCGAAACTGAAATCCGAACTCAATCAGGTGAATGCGGGCCTATCCACCATTTGGTGGATAGGCCCGCATTCACCTGATTGAGTTCGGATTTCAGTTTCGCGCG
>CAZNXP010000204.1:0-4223 GCA_964576955.1 uncultured Algimonas sp. | reverse complement strand
GGTACATGCAGCCATTAATGGTTCTCACATTCTTTGAAACAAATATGGTCATGCCCGGAATGTTTGCGACCAGCGGAGAACCGCTTGCATCCGCGCCACTATGGACACTGCGTTTTGAAGTCCTAGCCTATATTGGAACACTTCTCGTATTTTCTTTAGGGTTCCTTCGGAAAAAATGGATGGTGCTTCTTCAATTTATTCTCCCCTCTCTTGCCTGGATTGTGGGTCAACACTTCGGCATATTTGAAAAACTGCCTGCAACAATTGAAAATCTAGCCCGTTTCGGAATTGCTTACGGCTTGGGCGCAACGATTTATGCTTATCGTGACCGTGTATCATTTAGCTGGATCGCATTTATTGCACTCGCTATCGGAAGCTATCTTTTACGACACACGCCCGTTGTTGAAGTAACAATCAATTTGGTGCTGGCCTGGTTTATTTTCCGCGTTGCTTATTTGCGCCTGCCAAAATTCAATTGGATGCAGCGTATCCCTGACTTGTCCTATGGTATCTATATTTACCATTGGTGCGTCATGCAGCTTTTATTCTATTGGATGCCGCACCTTAGCTGGTTCGAGTTGTTCGTCCTGACCTTCCCGCCGACTGTCGGATTGGCCGCCATGAGTTGGTATATCGTCGAGAAACCAGCCTTGAATAGCAAGACACGCTTTGCGAATTGGATGCGGAATATCGGGATTAAGCGTCCCGCCTCAACTCAAGAGCTTTTACTAGATTAGGCTAGAAGTGGATTGTCTGGTCATAAGCGTCCAGCACAGCTTCATGCATCATTTCTGATAATGTTGGATGCGGGAAAACCGTTTCCATCAACTCATGCTCAGTCGTTTCCAGCTTTTGCGCAATCGTATAACCTTGGATAAGTTCCGTGACTTCTGCACCAATCATATGGGCGCCAAGGAGCTCGCCAGTTTTGGCGTCAAAGATGGTTTTGATGAGGCCTTCAGGTTCGCCTAAAGCAATCGCTTTGCCATTTCCAACATAGGGGAAGCGGCCGACTTTAATATCATATCCAGCCGCTTTAGCCTGCGCTTCTGTATGGCCGACGCTGGCGATTTGCGGATGGCAATATGTGCAGCCCGGAATCGCATTTGCATTGAGCGGATGCGGGTTCTTGCCGGCAATTTTCTCGATACAGATTATACCTTCATGTGAGGCTTTATGTGCGAGCCAAGGCGGGGTGGTGACATCACCAATCGCGTAGAGTCCAGGTACGCCCGTATAGCTAAATTCATCAACTTCGACATGGCTACGGTCGATTTTTACGCCCAACTTCTCAAGGCCCATATCTTCCGTATTGCCAACAATCCCAATCGCAAGAATGACGCGGTCAAATTGTAGCGTCTCGTCTTTACCGTCCGTTGAGAGGACCGCGGTGACGCCCTTGGCATCCGTTTTGACGGATTTGACTTGGGTTTTCGTATTTATCGTCAAGCCGCGCTTTTCGAAGGACTTGCGCGCCATTTTTGAAATCTCTTCGTCCTCTGCTGGCAAAATCCGGTCGACCATTTCGACAACGGTCGTCTTTGCTCCAAATGCGCTGAAGAAGCTCGCAAACTCCATCCCAATAGCGCCAGAGCCGATAACGAGTAATTTGCCCGGAACCGTGTCCGGCGTCATAGCCTCGCGCGCCGTCCAGATAAATTTCCCGTCGGGTTCAAGACCAGCTTGCGGAATGGTGCGGGCGCGGGCACCGCTGGCCAAAATCACATGTTTCGCGCTATAGGCTTTTCCGTCGACAGTCACTTTCGGCGCAGGCTTTCCAGCGGTCAGCGTTGCAAATCCAGAGATGACGGTGACCTTATTCTTCTTCATCAAATGTTTGATGCCGCCAGAAAGCTGTCCCGCAATATCGCGGGAGCGCTTGACGATTTTTGCGAGATCAAAACTTGGTTTTGCGCTTAAGCCATAATTTTCGGCATGCTGCATATTATGGAACACTTCGGCAGACCTAAGAAGCGCCTTGGTCGGAATACAGCCCCAATTCAAACACACGCCGCCCAAATCGGCCTTTTCGACAATGGCAGTTTTCATGCCCAGTTGTGAGGCACGTATCGCCGTCACATAGCCGCCGGGGCCAGAACCAATAACGATGACATCAAAGGACGTTTCGGACATGACTAAATCTCTCTCAAACTGAAAGAGACTTATGCCGTAAATCCTATTAGATTTGAACCTTTAATGCCCGTGATGTCTGCGCTTATTTCGAATTCCTGCCGCTTGGCGTTCTTGGCTTGTCGCCATTAGCGCTGTGATGATTTCTAGGCGGATAGGCGCCGCCAATTCATCTATCTCAAGCTCGTCGATAATCGCAAAGGCTGCCTCTGCTTTTCCACATCGCGCAAGACCTGCACCAATACGCGCGCGCGCCGTATCGCGAAGCTCTGGCGTAGAGAGTTCTGGCACAAGATCAGCGGCTTCTGCCATATCCAGATTATCAACCGCAAAATCAACAATTTCCAAAACCGCTTGATTTCTCATATCAACAACATGCAGCTTTTTGGCTTCAGCGAGAACCGCGGCATAATCGAAGCTTGAGCTTGAATGCATCTCTTTGTCACTATGAGAAGGCTTCCCTTCCATAGTTTTAATCACACGAATTTCGACATTTTTCTCACCGTCCAAACCCAGCTTCTCTTTCAAGGCTTGCACATCAATATCGTCGCCACGGCTGAGTGCATCCACATCGATTGCATCAACGTCAATCTCGACTTCGCGTTTTTCTGAGTCCCCGTCCTTCGACATTTCCGCGGTCACATCGGTTTTGCCGTCCGCAATATGTTTTCTTATTCGAAGGCGTTTGCGCATCTTGCGATCTCCATGCGGCTTACGCATGGCATCCGCCTTATCGTCCATCATCTCAAGCTTGGTTGAGGTTTCATCCTCGGCAGTCTCAAGCTTTGCCTCCATAGCGTCGGCCTTCATTTTCATTTCGGCCTTCATAGCCTCAGCCTTGGCCTCCATACCTTCGGCCTTCTCCCGCATCTCAGCCTTCATAGCGTCAGACTTCTTTTTCATCTCAGCCTTTTTCGCGGCGAGTTTCTTTTCATGCTTGCTATCGGCGTTAGGTTTCGTCCGCTTCAGATATTGATCAAGCCATTTCGTTTCGGGCTTTGACTTTTCCTTTGGCTGATCTTGAATCGGGTCCTCTTTAAGCTCTGCCATCGCTTCGACATCTGCGTCTTCAGCAACGGGTTCTTCAGAAGCAACAATTTCTTCTGTCGCAACAGTTTCTTCTTCAAGCGTCTCAACCTCAGATCCCCTCAAACCGCTTGTATTCGATTCCATTTCGTCCTTGGACGAATCCAGTACCTCATCCTCCGAACCCGCTAAATCCTCGCCTGACTCCGCTGCATCTTCAAATACGTCCCCTGAATCCTTGATTGACGTCTCTGCGACATCGATTGCCGTGGATGCAAGCTCGGGGGCTCCTCCGGCGAGTTCGGTCTCTTCAATCCGGATGTCTGCCTTGTTTTTACCTTCCAGCGCATCAGCGCCTGCGGTACCAAAATAGACAATGCAGCCTGCGAGTGCGGAGAGTACCCCGCCTGTAAGAATAGCTTTAGTCAACATAGCAAACTCCTTTGTTCAGGATTTGTTTACCATGAAATCCTGTGTTAAGCCAATAGCTCTCGCCTGTTAGGGGCGGTTGACTTACAGCATCATCGTAATGGGCGATTCCACATAACGCTTAAAAACGCCGAGCCATTCGGCCCCTAGAGCCCCGTCAACGACGCGGTGATCACAGGTCAAAGTGACTGTCATGACCGTTGCAACGGCGATTTCACCTTCTTTGACAACAGGACGCGGGGCGCCTGCTCCCACGGATAAAATCATGCCGTGCGGTTCATTAATGATAGAGCCAAAGGACTTGATTCCCATCATGCCGAGGTTCGAAATTGAGAAGGTTCCGCCCTGATATTCTTGCGGCTTGAGTTTTTTCTCCCGCGCGCGGCCAGCCAAATCTTTCATCTCGACAGAGATTGTGGAGAGGCCTTTATTCTCTGCGTGGCGGACAATCGGCGTGATTAAACCGCCATCAATGGCAACGGCGACGGCAACATCGGCATGTTTATGATAGGCAATTCCGTCGGGTGTGAAGCTCGCATTGGCGGCAGGCACATGTTTCAGCGCGAGGGCCGCAGCGCGGATGAGCATGTCATTGACAGAGACTTTAACGCCTTCTGGCGCCTGTGCATTGAGCTGCT
>CAZNXP010000203.1:0-4227 GCA_964576955.1 uncultured Algimonas sp. | reverse complement strand
CCGCGGAATGTTTCAGCCTTAATCAACGCAACTTCAACGTAGATAATCCGATTAGCGCAAGAATAATTGCGATAATCCAGAAACGAATAACGATGGTTGGTTCTTGCCAACCTTTTTTCTCAAAATGGTGATGGATAGGCGCCATTCGGAAAACGCGCTTTCCTGTCAATTTAAAAGACGCGACTTGGACAATAACGGATACGGCTTCTAAGACAAATAGCCCGCCAATAATCGCCAAAACAATTTCATGTTTAATCGCGACAGCGGTAACACCTAATGCCCCGCCGAGCGCTAATGACCCTGTGTCGCCCATAAAGACCATTGCGGGCGGTGCGTTAAACCAAAGAAACCCGAGTGAGGCCCCGATAATCGCGCCAAGAAAAATCGTGACTTCCGCACTTCCCGGGATATGCGGCACGCCGAGATAATTAGAAAAAATAGCATTGCCGACAAGATAAGCGATGAACGCAAGGCTCATACAAGCAATCATCACAGGCACAATCGCAAGACCATCCAATCCATCTGTCAGGTTCACGGCATTCGCCGTCCCAACAATTACAAAGCAACCAAATGGAATGAAGAAAATGCCCAAGTTAATTGTGAAATTCTTTAGCAAGGGTACGGCAAGCCCTGTCGAAAAATCACCCTGCTGAGGAAAGGCCGTCGTGAGAATCCATACGGCAATAGCAGCAATAAACACCTCGCAAAGCAAACGAACTTTACCAGAAAACCCTTTGTGGGATTGGCGAGACACTTTTAGGTAATCATCATAAAACCCAATCGCGCCAAATCCGACGGTCACAAAGAATATCGTCCAGAGAAAGGGATTGCTTAAATCCGCCCAAAGCAAAGTTGAAATGACAACGGCCAAAAGGATCATGAGCCCGCCCATTGTTGGCGTACCTGCCTTTTGGATAATGTGACTTTCTGGACCATCTTCCCGAATGGGCTGCCCTTTACCCTGACGCGATCGTAGCGTATTGATCATTTTCTCACCAAAAATGAAAAAGATAATCAAAGAGGTCATAAGCGCTCCGCCAACACGGAACGTAATGTAATTAAATAGGTTGAAGAGCTGAAACTCCTCCCCTAGCGGCCCTAACCATTCATAGAGCATATTATCCCTCCCCCTTCAACTGTGCGACCAGCTTGCCAACGCCCGACGCGTTAGAGCCTTTGATAAGCACAATATCTCCCTCGCGGAGTTCGCCTTTCAGTTTGGTTAACAAAGTCTGAGGTTTTGAAGACCATCCAGCGCGCATGGGCTGCGGAAGCGCGCCCATTAGCAGCCGCATACATTCCCCCGCCATGAAAACACGCTCAAACCCTGCCTCCACCAAAGGATCAGCCAAGGCCCGATGAAGCTCTAATTCATCCGCACCCAGTTCATACATATCCCCTAAAAGCGCTAGCTTTCGTCCGGGACGAAGCGCTGCCGCAGCGAAGGCAGCCCGCATAGACGCTGGGTTTGCGTTGTAACTTTCATCAATCAAAGTGATAGATTTGCCGTCAATGTTCAAAGCATGGGTGTCGCCGCGGCCGGGGGCTGGCGTAATTTTCCGAAGCACCATTGCACAGCGGCGGAGCGGCAACTTAGCCGCGACAGCAACTGCCATACAGGCGGCCGCATTCATAAACCAATGTTCACCCGGAACCATCAAGGTCACATCAAATTGCTGCCTAGCAATACGAAGCCTGACATTCCCCCCTGCAGAATGAGAGTTTTTACTCACAATCGCAATGTCATCTTTATCCGAATGCCCGAAAGTCAGAACGTTTAATTTAGCAGCAATAGCCTTCTCACGAATACGCGGCGTATATTCATTATCACCGTTTAAAATCAACGTGCCGCCCGCATCCATTCCGTCAATGATTTCAGCCTTCGCATCAGCAATATTTTCGACGGAGTCAAAATGCGCAAGATGCGCACCAACAACATTATTGATGACAGCGATTTGCGGCTTTGCGAGTTTTGACAAACCCGACATTTCGCCGGCATGGTTCATTCCCATTTCTAAGACCGCATATTTTGCATCAGCAGGAATTGTTGCCAGCGTTATGGGAACGCCTAGATGATTATTGAATGATTTTATAGACTTATGCGTAATTCCGAATGCAGATAACATGACAGCCAAGGCATCTTTCACGGAAGTCTTCCCAACACTTCCTGTTACGCCAATTCGCAGGGCATCACGCTCATCTCTAGCAAATACACCTAAAGCCTCTAACGCCTTAGCACTATCAGGTACGGTTACGGCAGGCGTATTTTCTGGGGCGCCCTCGCATAATATCCCGCAAGCGCCAGCTTTAATTGCCGCTGGTATAAAATCATGACCATCGCGCACGTCTTTCAATGCAACAAATAAATCGCCTGCTTTTAAACTCCGCGTATCAATCGATAGTCCAGAAACCTCAAATTCTGACGTCGCGGTCCCGCCCGTAGCTTTTGCAATTTCTGTTGAACTCCAAAGCGTCATGAAAGGTGCTCCCGCGCAACATCCACATCTGAAAATGGGATAACTTTAGTCCCGACAATCTGGCCTTGTTCATGCCCCTTACCCGCGATTACGAGACAATCTTGAGGCTTAAGACGACGGATACCTTCAGCAATAGCCTCGGCGCGGTCACCAATCTCGGTCGCATTCGGACAACCCTTTAACACAGCGTTTCGGATCAGCGCCGCCTCTTCCGTCCGCGGGTTGTCATCCGTGACTATAACTTGATCAGCCAGTTTCGCGGCCACTCGGCCCATTTTTTGACGCTTATCGGGATCGCGGTCTCCCCCGCATCCAAAGACGATAATTACTTCACCTGCTGTGTGCGAACGGACTGACCGAAGTAATTTATCCAGACCATCTTCCGTGTGAGCAAAATCAACATAGACGGGCGCGCCATTTTTAACGCCCGCTAATTCCAGACGTCCAGCAACGCCTTTCAAGTGACCGAGAGCCTCAACCGCCTGTTCAACATCAACGCCAGTTTTCATCGCCAGACCCAGCGCCGCGACAGCATTTAAGGCCTGAAACTCACCTGCCAGAGGCAAATCAACTTTGTGGCGCTTACCCTTCACAACCAAAGTCAAATGTTGACCAGAGGCATGCGGCATCACTTCGTCAATGCGAATATCACTGCCCGTCCACCCGACTTGCAGAACGTCATGGCCTAAACCTTCGCAAACTTCGACAAGATGGGCTCCGTATTTGTCATTTGTATTGATAACCACGGGCGCGCCGCGCGGCGTTAGGTCGATAAAGAGACGCGCTTTTGACATGAAATAATCCTGCAAACTAGGATGATAATCAAAATGGTCTTGCGTAAGATTAGAGAAACCAGACGCCGACACCTTCACAGCATCCATGCGATATTGCTTCAGCCCGTGCGAGCTTGCTTCCATCGCCGCATGGGTCACGCCTTCAGCCGCCAGCTCAGACAATGTTTGATGCAATGCCAAAGCATCAGGGGTCGTATGGGTCATCGGCTTATAGCCCGTCGAGGACGTCACGCCCAAAGTTCCAAAACAAGCTGCATTAAATCCAGCATAGGCCCAAATCTGGCGTAGGAAATCGACAGTAGATGACTTTCCATTTGTACCCGTCATGGCCACCAATGTCGCGGGCTGGCCCGGATAGAGTTTTGCGGCGACTTGAGAATATACAAGACGTGGTTTTGGCACTGAAATAACAGGAACGCTGGCTTTCACCCCCTCGACACTTAAAATCGCCACAGCACCATTTGAAATAGCTTGCGGAATAAAATCACGCCCGTCCATCGCCGTCCCCGGTAGAGCCGCAAATACCATACCCGGCTTTATG
This sequence comes from uncultured Algimonas sp., assembly GCA_964576955.1. Lineage (GTDB taxonomy): Bacteria > Pseudomonadota > Alphaproteobacteria > Caulobacterales > Maricaulaceae > Litorimonas. The sequence continues at coordinate 415 of CAZNXP010000203.1, read as the reverse complement.
AGGCGGCTATCCGCACTTAAACCAATAACAGACGTATCATTCTCCAAACCGAACAAGCTTCGAAGCGTATGATTTATCATGGCGTCACCGCCGTCTCTACTCTCGCGAGCTGAGAACTATCTCGCGCGCCCGGCAAAATTGGACCAATCCGGCGAATAACCTGCCCTGCAACGGGCGCAGCATTCCAACCCGCTGTGGCATAACCATGCGTACCCTCAACCGCTTTCGGCTCGTCCAAGGTCACAATCATCGCATAGCGAGGGTCTGAATGCGGAAAGGCCGCCACAAAACTCGTCACAAGGCGCGTTTGATCATAGCCGCCTTCTTCCGATGGCTTCTCCGCCGTGCCCGTCTTGCCCATCACGCCATATCCCGGAATATCTGCCTTTCGGCCTGTTCCATCTGTGACGACAAA
>CAZNXP010000202.1:0-4249 GCA_964576955.1 uncultured Algimonas sp. | reverse complement strand
CGCAAGAATTATTTCTATGTCGACCTGCCGCAAGGTTATCAAATTTCCCAATTCGAGCATCCCGTGGTCGGAGAAGGCGAGATTGAAATCTTGCCGATTGATGCGGATGGCAATGTCGGCGAGCCCGTCAATGTCGGCATTGAACGTCTCCATCTGGAGCAAGATGCAGGGAAATCTGTGCATGATCTCTCGCCCGATGAAACCTACGTCGATTTAAACCGCTGCGGCGTCGCGCTGATGGAGATTGTGTCTAAGCCAGATATGCGCTCGCCTGAAGAAGCCTCTGCCTATGTCGAAAAGCTGCGCGGGATTGTCCGCGCGCTCGGCACTTGTGACGGAGATATGGAGAAGGGAAATTTACGTGCCGATGTTAACGTCTCCGTCCGCCGTCCAGGCGGCGAGCTTGGCACGCGCTGCGAGATTAAAAACGTCAACTCCATGCGCTTCATTCGTCAGGCCATCAACTATGAAGCCCGCCGCCATATAGACATCATCGAGGCTGGCGGAACGATTGACCAAGAAACGCGTCTCTTTGATAGTGTCAAAGGCGAGACACGGACTATGCGCTCGAAAGAAGATGCGCATGACTACCGCTATTTCCCCGACCCAGATTTGCTCCCAATTAAGCTCGAGCAGTCTTTTGTCGACCGTATAAAATCCGAGCTGCCCGAAATGCCAGATGCCCGCAAAGCGCGCTTTATGGCGGATTATGGATTGCCAGAATATGATGCGCGCATCCTAACGGCGGATAAAACGAAAGCGGATTTTTATGAGACCGTCGCTAAGGGCCGCGATTCCAAGATTGCCTCTAACTGGACCATGGGCGAGCTGTTTGGCGCGCTAAATAAAGCGGGATTAGAGCTTGAAGACAGCCCTGTCTCTGCTGATGCTCTGGGCGGGTTGATTGACCGTATTTTAGACGACACAATCTCGGGCAAAATCGCAAAAGGCGTGTTTGAGAAAATGTTTGCGGGCGAAGGCGATGCCGACACCATCATCGAACGCGACGGGCTCAAGCAAGTCACAGACATGGGCGCGATTGAAGCCATGGTCGATGAGGCGATTGCCAATAATGCCGCCCAAGCGGAAAAAGCCAAAGAGAATCCAAAACTCCTCGGTTTCTTCGTCGGACAAGTCATGAAGGCCAGCCAAGGCAAAGCGAACCCGCAAGCCGTGAATAAAATATTGCGGGAGAAGTTGGGGCTTTAAAGTTGGGTTGGTAGTTTTAAAACGCGCTTAAGCTGGGACACCATAGGTCTCTATTAAGTAGGAATAATAATCCGCAACTTCGGATATTATTTGATCTGCCTCATTTTCAATTTGTTCCAGTGGAGCTTCGAAACGCAATGCGAGAGAGCGAGGCAGAGCAACCTTAAACTCAGAGCTGAGTATTTATCCTTTGAAAAACTTGTAAGCTTGTCGCCAAGAAATCCAAATAAGATCCCCGTAGCGGGCAAACCTGGAAGAGAGCCAAACATGACGATGTACGCAAGACCTATGCCCGCACCGGGTGAAGGGTTTGCGGTGGCGAGTAAAATTAGAATGTAGAATACGCCAAATAGCGCCGCTAAGGATATAAGCGTTTTGCGAAACCATCCGTTGCTGATGTAATAAAGAAAAGCGCCGACCGCGTAGAGTGAAATTGTTATAATGGCTAAGTTCAAACTAAATCCTAGGTTTTGGTCCTGCAATTCAGGCAGGCCTACTCTAGGCCGAAACGGGATGTAATTCTAGTTAAGAGAAATATGTGGGGTCTTCGGAGACTCAAAATTATATAGGTTCAAATTTTTAACTTAGTCTCCTATCGATGTTCTGCTACGCAAGCCGCATGAAATCTGTTTTCAGCATATTTTTGGCCGCTTCATTGGTAAGTTTTACGCCGCAGATTGCTGAGGCTTGTCACGGTGTGAAACAGTTTTCACGACAATCTATCGCCTTTGCGGATGTGATGTTTGAAGGACGTCTGAAAGAAATAGTGGAAACACCTCGTTTCACTGAACTTACCTTTGATGTGGGGCGCGTTATAAGAGGTGATCTCGAGCAAGATGAAATCACGATTGGTTGGCGCCGCAGTTTCGGCTTTGGTGATATGTCTATAGAATCTTTTGTCAAAATGTTTGGCGAGACGACACGCATAGCAATGTCTACACCCCCTTTGGCGGATAAATTTTGTAAACTGGAAATGCGGCATGGTAATTATATTGATGAGGAATCGGGAGAGTTAGTTTCCAAGGAAAGATTGCAACCAATTTGTCGCGGCGCGCCTCTTTCCCTCGAATATGTATTTAGGGAGAACATTCCCTTTGTACTTTCAAATGGACGGTGTGGAACGTCCTATCTTTACTCCGTACAGAAATATGAGAAAATGCGGAATTATGATAAAAATCTCGCGGCTTTTGAGCAAGCGATAGCAGACGGCAGTCAAGTCTCAAGTAGTGAGTTTTTTATTGAAAAAGTTGGTGAGTTTGGTCCATTGCCGTGGAACGGATTTTCCTCCCGAGCAAGAGATATTACTGGCACGTTGTTTCGTGAACAGAGTGGTTTTTTCACACCGTCATTGAGAACAAATGCCGCTTGGCAAGCCTCTCTTTTGGATTTAGCAGTGGAGATGTTGGAAGACAAAAGTGTTGTCATTAGAACCAAGTTTGCCAATGATGAGGGCGCCCGTGAAAAATTCAGAGAGTCTATGAGAACGGAAATTTTGACACTGTTAGACTATATGGAAAAAGATCCTGAGTATCGAGACCGCCTCCTGCAAGACGATTGAATTTTATGGTGCGAGCGGGCATGAGCTTTAGATGACCAATCAAACTCGTGAAGAAAAAGAAATGGCGATTACTGTGGTGTCCCTCGCCATGTGGGGCGCGATTATTTTGTTTGTTGCGGCGGCCATTTTGTTTCTCATGGATATTATCCCGTCAAATAATGGGGTGTTGATTGGCGGTATTCTTCTGGCCGTCGCTGTCTTGGACTGGATTGTCATGAAGGTGATGATAGGTAAGATGCAAGCCGGGTTGGATAGCTAAAGGCGTCTTATGACAAAGCAGCATATATATTCGATTATTGGTCTTCATGTCGGTCCTGCCGTTGGATTTTTTGTCGCGCTATTCATAGGCGCGTCCTTCTTTAAAATACCCTTGGTATTGGCAGTCGTCTTGGCGTGTCTCTTTGCGATCTATGAATTTTTCATCATGAAGCGGATTTTACAGAGAGTGGATTGGGACACATGAAACTCCAAGAAGGTCCCGCATTTGGCGCTTTAATCATTGGTTGCGGCTTGGCCTATTTCCTACATCATTCAGGAAAGCCGCTCTGGTTTTCACTTTTAATAGGTGTAGCTATCGCGGTTGCGGACTATTTTGTCCTTGTCTGGTTGAAAAATAAAGGAATCGGGTGATGCGCTTAAATACGAGTAAGAGTCCTTCTGTCTCTGAAGCTTTGGATACACGTATCACCGTGCGGCAGTTCATAGATAAGGCCGTTCCTGAAGATGTCTTGCGCGGCGTTTTGGATAAAGCCATGCGCAGTCCGTCCGGCGGGAACCTTCAGCCGTGGAAGTTACATGTCATGACGGGCGAGACCCTTTCGAATTTCACCAAACATGCCACGGAGATTACCTTGGCCGGTAAGATGGAAGCGCCAACCCATCCTGCCTATCCCTCGCCGCTATGGGAGCCGCAGCGCTCTTGGCGCTATAAGCTCGGCGAAGATATGTATGCTCTGCTCGGCATTCCGCGCGAGAATAAAATGGGCCGCTTGGTCTGGCTCGCGCAAAATTCCAAGTTCTTTGAAGCGCCCGTCGGCATTATTGTAACAGGGGATAAGCGCCTGAATGCGCCGCAACACATAGATATTGGCATTTTCCTCCAATCCGTCATGCTTCTGGCCCGCGAGGCGGGGCTACATACGGCGCCGCAAGGCTGGTGGCGCAATTGGAGCTCTGTCTGTCATAAATTTCTGGATATTCCAGAGACAGAAGAAGTGATCGTTGGTATGGGGATTGGCTATGGCGATCCGGATGCGTCTGTGAATAAACTCTATGCTGATCGTGCCGAATTGGACGACGTCGCGCGTTTTTATCACTGATTTTTTCAAAATTTCTCAAAAATAATTTTTTGAGCTCATTTCTTACTTCTGTGTGAATCCAGCTCTGGGTTGAGACTTATTGTTGGCGTGGACTTGGGTTTAATTTGATATTTACTGAGTTTTACTTAGTTTTTAACAAGTATTTATTAAGTTTAACTCAAGT
>CAZNXP010000201.1:0-4269 GCA_964576955.1 uncultured Algimonas sp. | reverse complement strand
AAGGGCGTTTAACGTATCCACTCCGAAACTGATTCGCCAATATTTTTTTTTTCAAGCAGAAGACGGCATACGATATTGCCTCTTGTCTCGTGGGCTGGAGATGTGTATAAGAGACAGGCAATAAAGAGAACGCCCGCCCCGCCATTTTGTGAATGTGTATATCCCAAGTCAGAGGTTTCGCCCAGCGCGTCGCGTCCATATCCTGTCAGCACATGCAGCATGTCATGCGTATCGCGCAGCCGGTTTCCATAGATATTCATTTCGGGATGCCCATAATTCCGATTTATCCCCGAGCTATCAAACTCATCGACGAGCCCCTGAGCGGTGAGCCCTTCGCGGGTCATAAAGTCTAGATAAGCGCGGCCGAGGCTGTTCTCTGGTAAGCTACGCAGCCACTCATGATCATCTAGCAAGGCTGGGAGATAACGATTGGCTTTGAGCCGCGCCTGACCCGCTTCAGAATTTGCAAATTTTACAAATTGCTTTTGAAAATTATTCCCATTGAGCGCTTGAATCACATAGAAAACTTGGGTCGTGTCTTCTTTATTTTTTATGAGCTTTCGGAAATGATGCAGCGCCTTTAGCGGCTGTCGCCGCTGCTTCTCGAGTGATTTTAGTGTGTAAGGCGTCTGTGACATCCAGCCCCGCGTAGCACAAATTTTATTTAAATCCCAATAATCTGATTGAATATATACCATTCAGACTTTGATTAGGCTGCTTTTGGCGCAGCCGCCTTGACGTCATCTGTGACGCGATTTTCAAATTTTTCGAAATTCTCGATAAACATATCGACCAATTTCTTAGCTTGCGCGTCATAAGCGGCGCCGTCCGTCCATGTCGAACGCGGATCAAGCAATCCAGACTCTACACCGGGAATGCTTGTCGGCACCATGACACCGAAATTTGGATCGAGGCGGAAATCACCTTTGGCGAGGGACCCGTCCAGAGCGGCGTTTAGCATTGCGCGTGTCGCCTTAATTGGCATGCGGTGACCTGTTCCGTAAGGCCCAGCTGTCCACCCTGTATTGAGTAACCAGCACTGAACGCCATGTTCCGCGATGAGGTCACGTAGAAGCTCTCCATAAATGGCGGGATGACGCGGCATAAAGGGCGCGCCAAAACAGGCCGAAAAGGTTGCCGTCGGTTCCACGACGCCTTTTTCCGTGCCGGCCACTTTAGCCGTATATCCAGACAGGAAGTGATACATGGCTTGTTGAGGTGTAAGCTTTGAGATTGGCGGCAAGACACCAAAGGCATCAGCCGTCAACATGACAAGTGTTTTAGGTTGTCCGCAGCGGCCTGTTGGACTTGAATTCGGAATGGCGGTCAAATCATAGGCGCCGCGGCTATTTACGGCGAGACTATCATCGTTGAAATCGAGTTCGCGGGTGACGGGGTCCATCACGACATTTTCTAATACCGTCCCCCACATCTTTGAGGTGGCGAAAATCTCTGGTTCCGCTTCGGCGGACAGGTTGATCATTTTTGCGTAGCAACCGCCTTCAAAATTAAACAACCCATTTTCAGACCAACCATGTTCATCGTCACCCACAAGGGTCCTATCTGGATTGGCCGATAAGGTGGTCTTGCCTGTTCCGGACAGGCCAAAGAAGATGGCCCCATTATCATTGTCATCCACATTGACCGAGCAATGCATTGGCATGACATTTCGCTCTGGCAGCAGATAATTCAGGATCGAGAAAACCGATTTTTTCGTTTCTCCAGCATAAGAAGTCCCGCCAATTAAAACGACTTTTTCTTTCATGTTCACAGCGATGACAGTTTCGGAACGAACGCCATGTTTGCTCGGGTTCGCGCGGAAGCTCGGCAGGTTTATAATGGTATATTCTGGAGAAAAGCTAACGAGTTCTTCCATGGTCGGTTGGCGCAAGAGATGATGGACGAATAATCCGTGCCAAGCATATTCAGTGATGATTTGAACGGGGAGGCGATGTTTTGGGTCTGCGCCGCCAAATGTGTCTTGCCCGTAAAGGGTTAGCCCTTTCATATGGGCTTCGAAATCTTCTCTTAAAGCGTCAAATTGTTCGGGAGAAATGTGATCAGTCGCTTCCCACCATACTTTGTCTTCTGTGACTTCATCGCGGACCACGAATTTGTCGGTTGCAGAGCGGCCCGTATGTTTACCCGTTTTAACGACGAGCGCGCCGCCTTTTGCGATTTCTGCGCCTTCGTCTTTCACGGCTGTCTCATAAAAGCGCGCAGGGCTCCAATTCCAATGGATATTGTAAGTGTCGTTAAATCCAGCGACACCCAGCTGTCTGTTACTTGCACCCATGATCATTCCTCAAAATTTTCGCCCGTTATGCGTATAGCCGTAAGCCAGTTCAATAAGCCCCAACATAGAAAAACTTCGCCAGTAGGATAAAACTTGCTTGTTTTGCTTTAATGGAGCTAATATTTGCCGATTTCAGGTCACGCTCAATACTCAATTTTCATGCCAGTTGGCGTAGGAAATGCACCGTAGGCGTGGCGTTGCTCGCCGTGCCGTGACTAAGCCTTATAGCTAGGGCGCTCTTTCATGCGCGCGTGCCAGGCGAGCAGGGCGGTTTGGTCCTCTTGCGGATAGACTTTCACCCACCGCGCAAAATCCACAGTGATGGTCGCCGTAATATCGGCCACGGAGTAGGTCTCGCCTGCGATAAATTCATTATAGGAGAGTTGCCGGTTCAGGGTTTTGAAAAACCATCCGAGTTTCATCAAGCCGCGTTCAGCAAGCTCTGGGATTTGCGGGATGTTCTTTGGCCCGGGCAGGGCGCGGTCTTTCATCTTGGGAGAGCTGTTGCGAAGCGCTTCGGCGACAGACATGAGCCCGCCCATCTCGCAGCGCCAATTCCAAGCCGCAATATTGGCTTTTTCCATAGTCGTTGTGCCGAGGAGCGCAGGTTCAGGATGTAGTGCCTCAAGATAGGCCGAAATCCCCGCATTTTCAGTGAGGGCCTGTCCGTCTTCAGTAATAAGCGTAGGAACCGTGCAGCCAGGATTTATCTTACGATAAGCCTCACTCATCTGCTCGCCTTTTTCCAAATCAACTTGGATGTTTTCATAGTCCAAGCCTTTTTCAGCCAAGAACATCCGTGTGCGGCGCGGACTTGGCGCGGTGGTGCAATCATAGAGTTTTAACATCTGTGGGTCCTCGTCATATTTGAGAGCATCATATGAGGGTGTCGAAATTTTTCAATATGGGTTTTGGCCCGCATTAAGACGTTCTTTGGTTTATTTTGCTATGGCACACTTCCAAATAGGGGTGTGAATGGCCGATTTATTATCTGATATCTCTCTTCTGCCAGAAGAATTAGCTGGGGTGGGTGCAGAAAACGTGAGTTTTCGCAAGAAGCTGCGCGATGCCTTTCGGTCAAAGTCTTTCGACCAATTTCTGACCAGCCTCATTGTTATCTTTGCGGTTACGCTGGCTTTATTGTCCTATCTTGAGGCCCAAGCAGAGCCTAATATGCTGCTTGTTGGGGTGCTCAAAGTTTTAGATATTTCAATTTTTTCAGCCTTTTGCGCAGAGCTCCTCCTGAAAATCTATGCCTTTCGGGGGCGCTTCTTTACCCATGGATGGAACCTATTCGACTTCACCGTGATCCTTATCAGTATCATCGGCATGGCGGCGTCGATTTCGACCTTTAGAGCCATTCGAGTGTTTCGAACCTTACGAATTGTGACGAATATTCCCTCCATGCGGAAAGTAATTGAGTCATTCTTACGCTCATTGCCCGGCATTGCCTCGGTGCTCATGGTTATGATGCTCATGCTCTTTGTTTTCGCGTTGATTGGGCAAAACCTATATTGCGATGTGGCGCCCGAATTATTTGACAGCCTCCATGCCTCCGCCTTTACATTATTCACGGTGCTGACCTTAGAAGGTTGGCCCGAAGTCTCCCGCTCCGTGATGGAACAAGTGCCATCAGCTTGGGTCTATTTCGTTAGCTTCATCGCGATAAATAGCTTCGTTGTTCTCAACCTCATGATTGCTGTGATTATCGAGGCCATGCATAAAGACTATGACGATGAAGCCGAGGAAGAGCGCGAAGATATTTTATATGAAGTCAAAGAATTGCGGCGTGAATTGGCGGAATTTAGAACGCAGCAAAACGCCTCTAAATAGCGGCGGTCAATACGCGTACTTTAATCCGCGCTTTTGTTCTCTCTGTCGTCAGTGTTTTTTGTATCATTTCAACGGCTTATAAAAAAATCAAGAAACATAATCCTCACTTTCCATTTTATCCCGCATATTAATGGGGTTCT
>CAZNXP010000200.1:0-4277 GCA_964576955.1 uncultured Algimonas sp. | reverse complement strand
ACCAAATCCTCCATGCTTATTGGGGGAAATCCGTCGTGCGGTCCAGTTTTGCCCCGTATTGGCAGCGGCGACATGTCGCTAGTTTTGCCTTTCCCTCTCTATCTTAGGAGCCTCTCATGGCGAATTTTGCTGCCGCCGCGACGCAATTTGCAGGTAATGCCCTTGTCCGCACGGCCACGACCCTCGCGGTAAATCAAGCGACGGGTTTTATTAGCCGCGCTTTTGACAACCGAAACTTCCAAGGTCCGCGTTTGGAGAGCTTTCAACTGCAAACGAGCCGTGATGGTGCGCCGATGCCGCGTGTTTTTGGGCGGGTTAGGCTCTCAGGGCAGGTGATTTGGGCCAGCCATATCCGTGAAAGCTCTACGGAAACGCCTGTTGGCGGTAAGGGCGGTGGTCCTACCCAGACGGATTTTGCTTACTCCATCAGCTTTGCAATCGGCCTGTGCGAAGGCGAAATCGCAGGGGTAGACCGTATTTGGGCCAATGGCGCGCCCTTAGAGACGACCGGCGTCGATATGCGGGTTTACCGCGGGACAGAGGTGCAAATGGCTGACCCTATCATCGCGGCAACGGAAGGCGGCGTAGCGCCAGCCTTTCGCGGAACAGCCTATCTTGTCTTTGAAGATTTTCCACTGGCCACCTATGGCAACCGCCTGCCGCAGCTAAGTATTGAAGTTGTGCGGACGGGCAAACGAGTTGGCCGTTTGGAAAGCCTTATTCAATCTGTGAACCTCCTGCCAGGGTCGGGTGAATTTTCCTATGCAACTGATATTATTGAGGAAAGTCCGCGTCCTGGACAGACGCGGCCACTCAATATGAATAATCTGTCTGGGCAGGCCGATATAGACTTAGCGTTGGACCAGCTCCAAGCGACCCTCCCGAATTGCCGAAATGTGTCAATAATTTCCTCTTGGTTTGCGAGTTCTGTCGATATTGCGGCCTGCGAAATTCGGCCGGGTGTTGAGCGCCGCAGCCGGAATATTCGCAGCGTAAATTGGCAGGTCGGACGAGATGATAGAGGCGGTGCCTATGTCGTCAGTCAGGATGATGAGGGGCGCCCAAATTTCGGCGGCACGTCCTCCGATGAAGGTCTTATCCAAGCTATCCGCTCTATCAAATCTCGCGGTATGACCGTCACGCTTTATCCTTTTATTTTGGTAGATGCGCCCGGCTTCCCTTGGCGCGGACGGATTAGCGGCACGGCCTCAGATGTTGCTAGTTTTTTCGGCAGCGCACAGCCGTCTGATTACAGTCTTGGTGCGGGTGAAAATCACTACCGCGCAACAGATAATGGCTTTCGAAATTTTATCCTGTCTCATGCAAATTTAGCGCGGCGAGCAGGCGGGGTGGACCGTTTTGTTATTGGGTCTGAAATGATTGGATTGACGACCATTCGGGATAGTCAAAATAACTTCCCAGCGGTAACGGCATTGGCCGAATTAGCGGCTGATGTGCGGAGCCTTTTAGGGACGCAAACAGGGCTCACATATGCGGCCGATTGGAGTGAATATTTCGGCTTTCATCCGCAAGATGGAAGCGGTGACATTTTCTTTCATTTAGATGAATTATGGGCGCATCCCGCGATTGATGCTGTCGGCATAGATGCCTATTTTCCGCTTTCAGATTGGCGCGAGGGCGAGCATTTAGATGGGGAGGTTTTTCCTTCCATTTATGAAGATAATTATTTAAGTGGCAATGTCGAAGGTGGAGAGGGTTATGACTGGTTTTATGCCTCTCAAACTGACCGAGATGCACAAATTAGATCTCCGATTTCAGAGTGGGTTTACCGTTATAAAGACCTACGAAACTGGTGGTCACATGAACATCGCAACCGTATTGGCGGCGTAGAACAATTGCCAACGAATTGGGTCGCACAAAGCAAACCATTCTGGCTGACGGAGGTCGGATGCCCTGCAGTTAATTTGGGTGCGAACCAACCTAACTTATTCTCCGATGGCAAATCTGTGGAAAGTAATATCCCTTATTATTCAAATGGTTCACGTGATGATTTGATGCAACGTCGCTATTTAGAGAATTTAATTAGCTATTGGGGCGATCCTGCGAATAATTCCATTTCGGACCTTGATGGGCGCACTATGATTGACAGTTCCGCGACCTCGGTTTGGGCGTGGGATGCGCGGCCTTTTCCAGATTTTCCAGCGCGAGACAATATCTGGGCGGATGGTCAGAATTGGCAGCGCGGGCATTGGGTGACAGGGCGCTTAGGGGCTGTCGCTTTGCAAGATGTTATATCGGAAATTAGCGAGGATGCGGGGCTTTCGGACGTTGATCTCACAGGTATAACAGGGCTCGTATCTGGCTTTATTATTGACCGTCCTATGCGGGCACGCGATGCGTTATCTCCGCTCATTGATAGCTATGATTTAGTCGTCTCTGAACAGGCAGGAAAAGTTCATTTTTCGGCTTTGTCGAACCTGCCTGTGCGGGCTCTATCTTCTGATGATTTAATTACGCAAGAGGGCGGTCCAATCCGTTTTACGGTAGATGATAATATGGCGTCATTGAGAGATGTTCGCTTGACCTTTATTAACGCCGCACGCGACTATCAATTAGCAACAATTTCGGCCCGTAATGGACTAGCCGAAACGGTTCGAATTGCTGATCTCCAAGCGCCTCTCGTGATGGATGTTTCCCAAGCGAATTCAATAGTTGAAAATGCGCTCATACGCTCTGAACCATCGCGTCGCACAGCGAGCTTATCCATGCGGATTGAAAGCGCGCCAACGGCTGGTGATATTGTGACGTTGCCCGACACAAACGGGCTCTGGCAGGTCGGCCGTGTGCGTTTGGGGTTACAAGCTGATTTAGAGCTCGTGGCTCTGCCCAATCGTCTTTCAAATCCAGTCGTTGCAGGCGGCACGCCAAGGGTCACGTCGGAACCGAAATGGGTGTCTGAACCTGTGGCCTTGGCCTTTAATTTTCCAGGGACGGAAGGATTGCAAGTTGGCGCGTTGCTAGACCCTTTCCGATCATCCCAGATTTCATTTGATGGACGTGAGGTAAATCTGTCTGCGCCTATAAAACTAGGCGCTTTGCTTACAAATTTGCCCTTTGCACCTCCCGTCCTTTGGGACCGCGTAAACAGTATTGAAATCTACATGCCAAATGGAGCGGGCTTCTCCTTATCAGAACAGGAAGTCCTCAATGGGAAAAACCGTTTCGCTATTGAAACCGAAGCAGGATGGGAAATTATAGGCGCCGCAGGCGTGACCCTTATCGGAGATGATACTTTTTATTTGAACGACCTTTTACGCGGGTTGAGTAATTCTGATGATATGATGATGGAGGAGGTCGCAGCAGGGGCCCGAGTTGTTGCCTTAGCAGAGGGTCTGACGACTCTTCCTATCAATCCGGACTATATTGGCGAGTTGATTGAAATATCCATTTCTGCGGCGGGGCGCTCAGGTGTGCCAGCCGAACAACAATATGAAGCGGTGCATTTGCGTCCGCTCTCCGCCGCGCATCTCTCGTCAAAGCCGGTTGGGGATATGACGGAGCTCAGTTGGGTGCCGCGTAATTTGGACGGCGCAGATGAGGTGAACCCGCAGGCAGAATTTCAGATTAGCTGGCCCGAGGGCGTAGTTTTGACGGCTGGTACCTCTGCTATTCTGCCGATTACATCGGGCGCAATGACCCTCGTTTCCATCAGACCCATCGACCCGGTGGGCGGATTCGGCGTGCCTAAGACAATCAGGGTCTAAGCTGTTGAATATAACGCGTTTCGCCCTATTTAACACATATGGCTAAGAACCCTTATACGCTTCTCGGCGTTGCGAAGTCGGCGACCGATAAAGAGATCAAGTCTGCCTATCGCAAACTCGCGAAAAAGCTGCATCCCGACGTGAATCCGGGTGATTCGGCGGCGGAAGCGAAGTTTAAGGAAGTCACAGCCGCCTATAATCTCCTCTCAAACCCCGATTTGCGCCGGCAATATGATACGGGGCAGGTGGATGCCTCTGGCCAACAGCAAAACCCATTTGCAGGCGGATTTCGTCACGCAAATGCGCAAGGCGGCATGAATACGGGATTCGGCGGCTTTGGCGGTATGGGCCAAGACGATATGGCCGATATGTTTTCCTCTCTCTTCGGTATGAATATGGGCGGCATGGGCGGACGCAGGCAAGCTCATGGCGGCTTTCAACGCAGGCCAGCTCCGCCGCAAAAGGGCGAAGATGTACGCTATAAGCTCAAAATGAGTCTCGTTGATGCCTTAACGGGCGGCGTGAAAGACTTGGGTAAGGGGCTAAATGTCC
>CAZNXP010000199.1:0-4312 GCA_964576955.1 uncultured Algimonas sp. | reverse complement strand
TTTGGGGGAGCGCAAAAATAAAGTCAACCACAGGAGCCAGAAGGATAGCATTTGCGGCTGATGTTTTGAGAAAGAATAGGATTAACTCTTCGTTTATTTTGAAACTTCAGATTGTTTTTACGCAACTGACTCTTATGATTTAAGTATAAAGGCTTTGTTAAGAATTAAGAGTTTAAAAAATATAACGCAACTATAAGTTTTTCTTAGGTATGTAATTATGGGTATTCAAGATGAGTTTTTAGTTGGTGATCTATCTTCGACGCAGGTGCCCGTGACGGCGCAGGCAAGAGAAACCTTAAATTATGTGACGGATCTTCTGGACCAATTGCAAACAATTTCCAATGTCAGCGGATTGTCTGAAATGGCAAATGATTTGAATGTCCTTATTGCCAAACACATATCTAACGATGAGATATCTTCAAAATTTAGTCGTTAATTTAAACTGACTCGCCCGTCAGGTTCGACATGAACCTCACCCGCCAGCTCCATTTCTAGTAAGGCCGCTGTGACGAGAGGGAGAGGTAGGCTTGAAGCTCTTATTATATCATCGCGCGGCGTGGGGGTCGGTGATAATAAGTGCTGAACCTTCGATTTAGCTTTCGCGATATCCGCTTCTGCGCGCCGGGCGTCAAAAGGGGTAGACGCAAATAAGTCTTTGGGTTCTTCAAGACCTAAGGGTCTTATAGTTTCCAAAACAGCGATGACATCTTCGGCGGATTCAATGAGGTGCGCGCCTTGACGGATGAGGCGATTACAGCCCTTTGTTCGAGGATCAAGCGGGGACCCCGGCGCGGCCATCACCTCGCGGTTTTGTTCCAGTGCATAGCGCGCGGTGATGAGTGTGCCGGACCGCTCAGCCGCTTCAATCACAATAACGCCGCGGCATAAGCCAGAGATAATACGGTTCCGCCGCGGAAAGTCTCGCGCCGTTGCGCGGTATCCCATTGGGCTTTCGCTAACGATGGCGCCATCTTGCACGATTTGTGCGTGGAGCTCTGCATTTTCGCGTGGGTAAATATGATCTACGCCGCCGCCCAGCACCGCCGCCGTTCCCGTTGCGAGAGCGCCTTGATGGGCCGCCGCATCGATACCGCGTGCGAGGCCCGAGACAATCGTATAGCCCGCCTGTCCAAGTTCCGCGGCGAGACTGCCAGCGAAGCGCTGTCCAATCGCAGAGGCATTGCGTGATCCAATAATGGCGACGCAAGGTTTGTGTAAAACATCCATGCGGCCCAACACAGAGATGACGGGCGGCGGCGGGTCCAGCGCGCGTAGATATTTTGGATAATCGGGCTCGACCGCGCAGATAATTCGCACGCCCATTTGCTGCGCATAATCCATTTCGGCTTCGACTTGGTCGGGGTGCGGCGGGTGGATAGGTTTTTTACGGATAAGCGAGGGCAGGGCGTCTAGTGCAGACCCCGCATCGCCATAGCGATTGATGAGATCGCGAAAAGAGACAGGTCCGACATTTTGCGTACGGATTAAACGCAGCCAATCTCGGCGTTCCGTGAAATTTAATTCGCGCGGCATCCTAGCCTTTTTGGCCTATTTTCGATTCTTCGCCGCGACGCAACCGGCCAATATTTTCGCGGTGCCGCCAAAGAATAATCCCTGACATAACGCTGACCATAGCTGCGGCTCCTGGCGGAAAAAAAATCAGGCTCGCGAGGGAACAAATCACGCAGGCAATGAGCGCGCCAAGGGAAGAATATTTGGTGATAAAAGCGGTCGCTAACCAAATGACAGCTGCCAAAATTCCTATTTGCCAAACAAGTGCGAATAAGGCGCCGAAGAAAGTCGCGACGCCTTTGCCGCCTTTGAATTTCAACCAAATGGGATAGCAATGCCCGATAAGGGCAGCTGCGGCGGCGGCATATCCAAAGGGTACGCCCATGTAATGCTGAACCAACCAACCGGTTAAGCCAGCTTTGGCCGCATCCAAGAGTAGGGTGATGGCAGCGATGTCTTTGCGGCCCGTCCGCAGTACATTTGTCGCGCCAATATTGCCTGAGCCAATCTTTCGAATATCGCCTTGCCCAAAGGCTTTTGCGAGCAATAAGCCAAAGGGAATAGAGCCCGCTAAATAGCCGATGAGAAGGGAGATTGCCCAAAAGAGAAAGTCTATTGTTTCCATATCTTTTCCTGCCGCAGGCAAGCACAGGTGTAAAGTCTGCGGTCTCAATCAATAGAGGAAGCGGCGTTTTATTATTCAAAATTGAAGCCCCTATGAAGGGCGCTGAAATTTGACTCCGCCGCATTGGCCCCCATAGTCGCGTAAGCTCGTGGAGGGATATGTGGCAAAGACATATGATTATGTGATTATCGGCGCAGGCTCCGCAGGCTGCGTTCTGGCAAATCGTTTGTCAGAAAATCCAAATGTGTCCGTCTGCCTATTGGAAGCGGGCGGCACTCATAAGCATTGGAGCGTCTTTACCCCGGGCATTGCTGTTTGGAATATGGTGCTTGGTAAGCGCAATTGGCGGTTCGAGACAGAGCCGCAAGCGGGCTTAAATGGCCGGCAAGGTTATCAACCGCGCGGCAAAGTCTTGGGCGGCTCGTCCAGTTTGAATGCTATGATTTATATTCGCGGACATAAGGCGGATTACGATGAATGGGCGCGGCTGGGCAATTCGGGTTGGTCCTATGAAGAGATTTTGCCCTATTTCAAAAAAAGCGAACACCGCGAAGCGGGCAGCGGTGAGTTCCACGGGCAGGGCGGCGAATTAAATGTCGCTCCCGTGCATGAACCGGGCGCAGTCAATGAAGCCTTTTTTGAAGCCGGGCGGCAAAACCAAATTCCCTTTACGGATGATTTTAACGGGGCGCAGCAAGAAGGCCTCGGCATGTATGAGGTCACGCAAAAGGGCGGCGAGAGATGGTCCACAGCGCGGGCCTTTTTAGACCCGATTGCGGAGCGTCCTAATCTGATGGTGATAACAGGCGCGCATACGGAAAAAGTTATTGTCGAGCATGGCCGCGCGGTGGGTGTTCAATATAAGGAAAATAAGACAACCCAGACCGTAAAGGCGAAACAAGAGGTGATTGTTTCGGCAGGCGCATTTGGTTCGCCGCAAATTCTTTTGCTCTCCGGTATTGGCGCGAAAGATAAGCTTGAGCCGCACGGCATTAAGCAGGTTCATAATCTCCCGGGGGTCGGCGAAAACCTGCAAGATCACATTGATTATGTGATATCTTATCGCTCGGCGATGAAAGATAATTTCGGCTTTTCGACCTTGGGTCTCCTTCGCCAATTCGGGCATATTTTGCGCTACCGAAAAGAGAGACAAGGGATGCTCGCCTCTAATCTCGCAGAAAGCGGCGGCTTTCTCTACACGGACCGTTCTGAGCCTTCGCCGGATATCTCTCTAGTGCTTGTCCGGGCGATGGTGGATGATCATGGGCGGAAGCTACATTGGGGGCATGGCTATAGTTGTCATGTTTGTGTGCTGCGTCCGAAAAGCCGCGGGGCGCTATGGTTGAAAAGTGCCGACCCAGAAGCCCCACCTGCCATTGATCCAGCGTTTCTGCGCGATGACCGGGATATGGAAAAATTAGTGCACGGCGCGCATATTATGACGCAAATTATGGAGTCCCCAGCTTTTGATAAGATTAAAGGCGAGCCGCTTTATGTTGCGGGAACGACGGATACGGAAGAGATTAAGGCTGATATTCGCACGCGGGCTGATACGCAATATCACCCAGTTGGAACCTGTAAAATGGGTCAGGACGATATGGCCGTTGTAGATGAGCGCCTAAGGGTGCACGGGCTTGATGGGCTGCGGGTTGTGGATGCGTCGATCATGCCGAACCTTATCTCTGGAAATACAAATGCGCCGACCATCATGATTGCAGAAAAAGCGGCGGATATGATAAAAGAGGATGCAGCTATTGTTATGGCCGCCGCCGCCGAATAAACGAGCCCTATGTCTATCTCTGTTGAAATGGTTGAAGTCGGTCCGCGCGATGGTCTTCAGAATGAAAAGACGCTCGTATCAACCGATGATAAGCTCGCCTTTATTCGCCGCGCTATTGCCGCGGGGTCCAAACGGATTGAGATAGCGAGTTTTGTCCATCCCAAGCTTGTCCCGCAAATGGCAGATGCGGAAGATGTCGTCCGCGAATTAGGCGAAGTTGAAGGCGTCACCCGTATCGGTTTGACTTTAAATAAACGCGGCGCTTTGCGCGCATTCGATGCGGGTGTGGATCAGCTCGGCGCGGTTTGTGTCGCCACGGATGGGTTTGGGCTTAAGAACCAAAATCAGACGAGCGCGCAAACGGTGCAGACCGCGAATGAAATCGTCAAGCTCGC
>CAZNXP010000198.1:0-4357 GCA_964576955.1 uncultured Algimonas sp. | reverse complement strand
GCCAGCCGAGCGGTTTGGCCAATGTGTTGCGATGACCAATTGAAACCGCAGGCGAGTTTAGGACGCTCGTGTAACGTCTGCCGCGGAGGCAAAAGTAAACATTCGGAAGTTCCAACGTAAATTTTAGAAACCTTCCTGTATATCCAGAGTTATGTGAGTTCGACTAAGAGGTCTTTTGCATCGATTTGATCTCCTGGCCTGACATGTATGGAGACAACTTTACCCCCAATATCAGCGTGAATCGCAGTTTCCATTTTCATGGCTTCAATGGTTAGGAGTAAATCACCGGGATTTACATTTTCACCTTCGGAAACAGAGATTGTTGCAACAGAGCCCGGCATAGGCGCACCTATTTGTTTTTTATTTCCCGCTTCCTTTTTCTTACGCTTGGCTACTAAATCTTGAACAGAACGGTCAGGCACCATAATTGACCGTGGTTGACCGTTAAGTTCAAAAAAGACCTTCACATCGCCGTCTTCGCGAACATTACTAATGGCGACCAATCGAATTTCGAGCGTTTTACCCGCGTCAATTTCAACCGAGATTTCCTCGCCTATTTTCATGCCCCAGAAAAACACGGGGGTGGGAAGTGACCAGACTGGACCGTAGGTTCGCCGCCGCCCCATATAATCTAGAAAGACTTTAGGATAGATTGTGTAGGCAGCCAGCTCTTCGTCACTGACGTCATAACCTTCGAGTTCTTTTTTGAGAGAAGCTTTCACTGCTTTCATATCTATTGGTTCAAGTTTTTCGCCAGGTCTGACCGTGAAAGACTTTTCTTTTTTAAGAACTTTTTTCTGCAAATCTTTGGGCCAGCCGCCTGGTGGCTGTCCGAGGCTTCCGCGCATCATTTCAATTACGGAGGCGGGGAAGGCAATATCTTTATTGGGGTCTTCAACCTCTTCGCGGGACAAGCCTTGAGTTACCATCATAAGCGCCATATCGCCGACAACCTTTGAGGAGGGCGTAACTTTGACAATGTCGCCAAACATAAGGTTAGCCTGTGCATATTGTTTCGCGACTTCGGGCCACCGGTCTGCCAACCCAATGCTGGTGGCCTGAGCTCGTAAATTCGTATACTGTCCGCCGGGCATTTCATGTAAGTAAACTTCTGATGCGGGAGGGTTCACGCCGATTTCAAAGGCGCTATAACTTTGCCGCACTTGTTTCCAGTAATTGGAAATTTCACGTATGGCTTTAATATCAAGCCCCGTATCGTGCCCAGTATGGCGCAAAGCTTCTACGATAGACCCTAAGCAAGGCTGAGATGTGCCGCCTGAGAATGCATCCATCGCGGCATCTACAACATCTGCTCCAGCGTCCACTGCAGCCAATACCGTTGCGGCCGCTATGCCGCTCGTATCATGTGTATGAAAATGTATCGGAAGGCCGGTTTCGTCTTTGAGGGCCTTAACCAAAATTCGCGCGGAAGCGGGCTTTAAAAGGCCTGCCATATCTTTTAAGCCTAAAATATGGACACCCATATCTTTGAGCTCTCGGCCCATTTGAACATAATATTTGAGATCATATTTTGACCGCTCCGGGTTCAAAATATCGCCCGTATAACAAATCGTCCCTTCGCAGATACGCCCCGTTTTTAAGACTGTTTCGATGGCCAGACGCATATTGGTCGTCCAGTTCAAACTATCGAAAACCCTAAAGACATCGACGCCATTTTCCGCGGCGCGCCAGATAAATTGCTCAACTACATTATCTGGATAGTTTTTATACCCAACAGCATTAGACGCCCGCAGCAACATTTGTGTCAGCAGATTAGGCATCAAACTGCGTAATTCACGCAAGCGATGCCATGGGTCTTCTTGGAGGAACCGATACGCCACATCAAATGTCGCTCCACCCCAACATTCCATCGAAAATAAATTTGGCAGATTATGGCTGTAAGCTTTAGCTATACCAAGCATATCCACTGTGCGCATGCGCGTAGCGAGCAAGGACTGATGCCCATCGCGCATAGTCGTATCGGTAATCATGACCTGTTTTTGCGCTAATACGTAATCAGCAACGGCCTGTGGTCCTTTGCTTACAAGCATTGTTTTTAGGCTAGGCGGAGGTGTGTCTTGGTGATTTGCGGGCGCGATAATTTTAAGCTTAGCGTTCTCAGGTCGCGGCGAGCTCTTGGTTTGAGTGTGACCATTTACGGTTATATCGGCAATATACGTCAAAAGCTTATTTGCTCGATTTTTCCTTCGGGCAAATTTGAACAAGGACGGTGTCGTATCGATAAATTTTGTTGTGTAGCTATTATCTAAAAATTTCGGATGTTTCAGAAGGTTTTCGACAAACGGAATATTAGTCGACACGCCCCGCACGCGGAACTCCCGCAAGGATCTGTCTAGTCTGTTAATAGCCATCCGTGGCGTGGGGGCCCAAGCCGTAACTTTGACCAGGAGGCTATCGTAGAATCGCGTAATCACGGCGCCCGCATAGGCGGTTCCACCATCAAGACGAATGCCCATACCATTGGCGGTACGATAAGCCGTGATGCGGCCATAATCTGGAATGAAATTATTTTGCGGGTCTTCCGTTGTGACACGGGCCTGAATAGCATGACCGCTCAGTACGATGTCTTCCTGAGAGGTCGCGCCAGTCGCTTGTTCAAGTGTCTTACCCTCTGCTAGTAAAATCTGAGCGCGGACAATATCTATGCCCGTGACCTCTTCGGTCACCGTGTGTTCAACTTGAACTCTGGGATTAACTTCGATGAAGTAAAACTTGTCTGATTCCATATCCATAAGAAACTCAACCGTACAGGCGCATTCATATCCGACATGTTTGGTTAGTTTTACGGCCAATGCGCAAATTTCTTCACGCTGCTCTGTCGTCAAATACGGGGCAGGCGCGCGTTCTACGACTTTTTGATTTCGGCGTTGAACAGAACAATCCCGTTCCCAGAGATGATAGATCTTTCCGGCTTTATCGCCAAGGATTTGCACTTCAACATGACGGGCTTTCGTTATCATTTTTTCTAGAAAGCCCTCGCCATTGCCAAAAGCCGATTCCGCCTCACGGCGTCCCTCAAGAACTTTGTTCTCAATCTCATCTTCAGCAAAAATAGGCCGCATCCCACGTCCGCCGCCGCCCCAACTGGCTTTTAACATCAAAGGATATCCGATTTCCCGTGCCTGTGACTTAATCAGCTGAAAATCGTCCTTCAAAACATCCGTTGCTGGAATGACGGGAACGCCCGCTTTTTCGGCTACTTTACGCGCAGAGGCTTTGTCGCCGAGTAAGCGCATGCTTTCAGCCCGAGGGCCAATGAAGGCTATTCCTGCGGTGTGGCAAGCGTCGACGAAGTCTGGATTTTCTGATAAAAGACCATAACCTGGATGAACAGCATCCGCACCGCTTTCTTTGGCGACTCGAATAATTTCTTCAATTGAAAGATAAGCACCAACTGGCGATAGTCCTTCGCCAATCAGATAGGCTTCATCTGCTTTATAACGGTGCAAGCTAAGTTTATCTTCTTGAGCATAAATACCAACTGTTTTCTTTCCAAGCTCGTTGGCAGCACGCATAATCCGAATAGCGATTTCGCCTCGGTTAGCGATCAAGATTTTTTTGAATTCCATATCTTTTATTCCGGTGAACTTTATCGGTTTCGTCTCTGAGGGAATGAGTATAAAGTTCAGTCCTTCAGGCGTATATAAAAGAATCACTTATTGATGAATTTATTGCGGCTCCACGGAAAATCCGATGTCGCTTTCGGGAACCAGACATTACGAGCGTCCTTCTTTGGATGCGAGTTCAACTGGTCGTAAAATGGAACACCATCCTCTTTACTGAAAGTGAGGCGAATGTCCTTCTTTGGGCGACCTAAGCCGCTCGATTTTAGGAAATTCCTACAACACCTTGAAACCTTCCTCTAAATAGAACCCATCACCCACGCGTCATCGCTCACAGCCTCGGTTGAAAATTGGGTTTCAACATGGAGGTCTGTCGATGGATCTTGAGGCAATTAGGACTGCCCGTAAGGTCGGCCCCCACGACGGAGTACCGAGAAGAAAAAGTGTTTTACGCAAAAACCGAAGTCGATTGATTTGAAAATCAATCAACCCCCGCATTTGGCTGACGCCAATTGCTAGGCCTTACGGCGATGGTTTTTGATACACCGGTAGGGGGTCCCGCAGTTTCGCCTTCCGGTCATGCACGCCATAAGGAGCAAAACTCTGGTGAGGAGTTTTTTCCTATTCATATGCGGCGTTTCCTACCACCTCACATAAATCCCACATTACTGCGGTTATGACGGCCCCGGTTCAAGACGAAGCAGTCTACTCTCGATGTAAAAGCTCCGGCACACTCCGGGGACTAAATCCCGGACGCTCAAGCCCATCGTCTC
>CAZNXP010000197.1:0-4357 GCA_964576955.1 uncultured Algimonas sp. | reverse complement strand
CGGCCGCACTGGAGAGCATAGAGGTCACATCTTCGACACTATCAACCAAGACAAAGGGTATCGGGTCGAGCGCGACTTGACCGGCCTCAATCTTGGAGAAGTCTAAAATATCATTGATGATTGTCATCAACGCATTTCCACAGCTCTTAATGGTTTTAACAAAGTCACTTTGTTCTTTATTAAGCTCTGAATAAGACAGTAGTTCTGACATGCCCAAAATACCGTTCATCGGCGTTCTGATTTCATGGCTCATATTGGCCAAAAACTCCGATTTTGCTTTCTCAGCACTTTTCGCTTGCTCGATCACCTTTTGCATGTCGGTGACATTTGTGATTGTGACGACTTGCCCGCCAGAGTCTATTGGGCTTTGCCGGCGAATATAAAATTCTTCGCCAATTTTGTAATTTGCTTCTTGCGACACAGATAAATCGTTCTGATTTAAATATTCTTCAACCGAACGGCCCTCAAGGTCGAGTTCGCCAAGCTCAACAAGCTGCTCCACAATTTCGCGGCGCGCCATACCCACTTCGCAGTTCACGCCTCGCTGGGTCATAAGCGCCTTATAAGATGAATTTGCGACCATGACCTTTGAATCGACATCATAAATTAACATGCCATCGGTCAGGCTTTCTGCCGCCGCAGTAATGACCTGCATTGTGTGTTGTTGCGTCTCTAACAGGCTTTGGTTTTCTGTCGATATTTCTGACAAGGCCAAACCAAGCTCGGAGCCGACGCCTAAAATTCTTTTAGGTTTTGACACCTTTCTGCGTTCTTCCGAAGCGGTATTAACGGGCTCAGCTTGGGTTTTCTCAAGCGCGCCATATAACATTTCATGCGTGACCGTTGGATCATGCTCTCCAATGTTAAGTCCAAGCCGTTCCTGGGCTTCGGTTACCCGCAAAAGGCCGAGCGTTTTGAGCAAACGGAACACAAGAAATCCTGTTCCCATGGCCCAAATAACACAGATGGCCGCCCCCAAAGCTTGAACCGCAAATTGCGATAAAACGCCGCCAGCTGGAAGACCCTTCGCCGCAAAAAATGGGAATAAAAGCGCGCCCGCAATGCCTGCCACACCATGCGTTCCAATCACGCCAACTGGGTCATCCAGCTTGGCTTTATGCAATATAAAATAATTCCCAATGACAGCGGCAAATCCGCCAATTACGCCTATAGCGAACGCGCCCATTGGCGCTAAAAATGTTACCCCAGCTGTCACAGCTACGAGGCCGCCCAGCAAGCCATTAAAACTCGATCGCGGATTAAATGTCCGCCCATATATATAAAATCCGAGTATTTTTCCGCCTAAACCGCCGCCAATACCGGCCAAAATTGTCCCTAAGGCTACCGTGAAAAAAACGTCAGTCCCTGGCGTAAGAGACCCTGTGTTAAAGGGCACCCACATGACAAAGAGAATAAGTACACCCGCCATTGATAAAACGGGACTATAGCCCGAAATTGGCAAGACATTCCCGGCCTCATCAAACCGGTCCTTTCGCGGCCCTAGCATGATAACGGCCGCTAAAGCATAGGCCGCGCCCAAAGTATGGATTGCAATGCCGCCAGCATGGTCGACAAATCCAAGATTACCCAGCAAGGACAGATTAGAGCTAATAATCGAATTGCCCCAAACCCAATGACCAAAAATAGGATAGACCAACATCGCAATGATGGCCGTGCTGACGAAATAACCCAATATCTGCATACGTTCGGCGATTGCGCCCGACACAATGGTGGCGACCACAGAACAAAAAGCGAGATTAAAAATGAGGATTTGCGGCAAGCTGCCAGATTGGGTTAATGCCTCTTTAACGCCGCCAAGGCCGAAAAAGCCGCCCAATGACAATCCATACATGATTCCAAAGCCGCCCACGGCATAGGCGGCGACGCTAATAAGCATGTCTGAGATATTTTTCTGCGCAACACTGATCGAGTTTTTCGCCCGCACCTCACCAGCTTCGATCAATAAGAATCCAGCTTGCATGAGAAAGACCAAAAAGGCCGCAATTACAATCCAACTATCCGTCACGAAAAAACCCCACACTAGCCTAATTCCTAGGGCCTAAGTTAATGATTATAGGTAATAATTCGTTAATTTTGCGGCGCAAGACTGCAGCCATTCCGCACATTTTGGTGACATCTAGCCATTGTCGACCCAAATGCCGCGAAGCAAGCGATTCCGCATAAAAATAGGGCTGGAAAATCCAGCCCCTTCGTTGATTCGGATGTTGTGAAAATCCTATTCTTTGACCATGATGATTTTCTGGCTCGGGTAAGGCGTATCGAAGCCTGCGCTCCCTAGAGCTTTTGCGATTTGCTCAGGGAGTGAATAGCGCACATCGAAATAATGTTCGCCATCCGTGAAGGGACGCACAAGGAATTCAACAGAGCGCGGGCTCAATGTTTCAACTTCAACAAAGGGCGCTGGGTCAGCTTTAACATGCGGATGTGAGTTTAAGACACCCATGATTGTCGAGCGGGCTTTGTCTATGTCGTCACCATAAGCGACGTTGAATTTCATATCGACACCGCGAACGGGGTGATGGCTGTGGTTGATGATTTGCTCACCCCAAATTTTACCATTTGGAATAACGATCTGTTGATTGTCAAACGTCTGCAGAATTGTGGTGAAAAGATCGATTTCTTCGACATTACCAAATTTGCCAGCAACGTCGACGAAATCACCGACTTTATAGGGACGGAAAAGCATCAACATCACGCCAGCCGCCAAATTGGACATAGCGCCTTGCAGAGCCAAACCAACAGCCAAACCAGCCGCACCTAAAAGCGCAACGATAGAGGTTGTCTCGATGCCAAAAAGGCCCAATACGCCGACAACGACAAAGGCAATAATCACAAAGCGCGCGATACTGGCTAAGAATTTGAACAGTGTCGGGTCAAGATGCGGGCTCTTGGACGATAATTTAATAATCACGTTTTGTACGCGCTTCGCGATCCAAAGACCGATAATTAAAAAGACTAAAGCCAATAAGGCCTTCATTCCAACGCCAATTAAGGTATTGATCCGTTCAGCATCTAGAAAATTTGTAATTTTATCCATGGTAGTGTTCCCCACCCATTAAGTTAATTTTATATTAACAGGTAGTTAATTCGGCGTACATGAATAATGGTTGAATGGGAATTGATGCAAGTTTAGATAGTCAGAATTTACTTTTAAAATCTGTAACTTACGAGTCTGCGGCGTCGCTTCCTTACACCTAACTCAGCCGCATATCTATCGCGTCCCAACAAGCTTCAACTGCGTCGATACCGCTAAACCGCTTGAGTTCCTGAACGCCTGTTGGCGATGTAATATTTATCTCTGTCATCTTATCTCCAATGACATCAATGCCGACTAAAATTTGACCTCTCTCTTTCAGCATTGAGCCAATCGCGCGGCAGATACGCAAATCATCTTCTGTCAAATTTGTCGGCCGCGCCTCGCCGCCAACATGCATATTACTGCGGGTCTCGCCTGGCTGCGGCACACGGTTGATGGCCCCAATAGGCTCGCCGTCAATAATCAAAATCCGCTTATCGCCTTTGGATACAGCCGGCAGGAAGGCTTGGGCAATCACGGGCTCTCGCGAGCTTTCCATAAACATCTCAAAGATAGAGCTATAATTGGGATCATTTTCTTTGACGCGGAAAATACCAGCCCCGCCATTACCGTATAGCGGCTTTAAAATGATATCCTTATATTCGGCGCGGAACGCATCAATCGCGCCGCGGTCCCGAGAGATCAGCGTGGCTGGCATGAGATCAGGATAATCCAGCGGCAAGATTTTTTCCGGACAGGCCCGTACCCATTTTGGATCATTCACGACCAAAGTCTTACCTTCGAGCCGTTCCAGCAAATGGGTTGCCGTAATATAAGACATATCAAATGGCGGGTCTTGCCGCATCCAAACGACATCCATGTCTAACGCCAGGTCAATGATTTCACGCTCTCCGAAATTCGCAGGGCGGCTTTGATCGCGCTGCACGGTCATGGGCCGCGCACGGGCGAGAATGCGGTCTCTGTCATAGGTCAGATGCTCCGGGCCATATTCCCACATGGTCCAACCCCGGGCTTGGGCAGCTTCGGCCAAAGCAAAGGTCGTATCCCCATCAATATTGACCGTCTCCATTGGGTCCATTTGGAAAGCGACATGTTTTCTCATTTGGGCACTCCAGCATTATTTCCTCCCAACTGCAGGGGCGGGGCGATGAAATCAATCCTCCAATGCCGTCACAAGCGCGTGCACGCTTGCACCGAGCGTAAAATTCGTGTGAACAGAAGAGGGCAGTAAGAGAGGACGAAAGCCATGATTTTATCAAATACAGAAACCATTGCAGGCTATACTATCACCAACCATGT
>CAZNXP010000196.1:0-4370 GCA_964576955.1 uncultured Algimonas sp. | reverse complement strand
CCCCTGAAGAAGACAGCGACTTACGGACCGCCTTTGCGGAGCACGACCTCGCCCTCATTCGCCTCGCCACCCCGACTACAGATGCCGAGCGCCTGCCGCGTGTTGTCTCGGGCACAAAAGGCTTTGTCTATTATGTGTCCATGACCGGAATCACGGGCGATAGTTTTGCGCAAGCCGGATCCATCACGGAGCAAGTCACCCGCGTGCGCGAGGCCGCTAATCTGCCCGTTGTCGTCGGCTTTGGCGTCAAAACGCCCGAACGCGCCCGCGAAGTTGCCAAAGACGCCGACGGCGTTGTTGTCGGCACCGCCATTGTGAAAACCCTACATGAAGACGGGCCCGAAGCTGCGCTCTCGCTCATCCGCTCCCTTGCCGAGGCCACACATACAGGCTAGAGGCACGGCCTATGAATTGGCTTCAAAAACTCACGCCTCCTGGCGTCAAATCTATCTTCACGAAGAAGGATACGCCCGATAATCTTTGGGTGAAATGTCCCAAATCGAATGAGATGATTTTCGCTGCCGACCTGCCGGGACTTTTACATGTAACGCCCGCAGGCCACCATATGCGCATTGGGCCAAAGCTACGCATGCAATATACCTTTGACGACGAGGCATATGAAACGGTTGATATTCCGGCTGTGGCGAAAGACCCGCTGAAATTCAAAGATGACCAGAAATATACGGACCGGCTGAAAAAGGCGCGCACCAAAACAGGTGATGATGATGCCATGTCTATTGGCGTCGGGAATATCCGCGGGATTAAGACCGTCGTGCTCGTGCAGAATTTTGCCTTTATGGGCGGCTCGCTCGGCATGGCCGCTGGCGAAGGCTTTATCCGCGCGGCGCAATATGCCGTGCAAAACAAGCTCCCTCTCATCGCTTTCACCGCAGCGGGCGGTGCTCGCATGCAAGAGGGCGCGCTGTCCTTGATGCAAATGCCGCGCACAACCATTGCTGTACAGGAAATGCGTGAAGCCAATCTTCCCTATATTGTTGTCCTCTGCGATCCGACCACAGGCGGCGTGACCGCGAGCTATGCCATGCTCGGCGATATTCACCTCGCGGAACCCGGCGCGCTTATCTGTTTTGCGGGGCCGCGCGTCATTGAAGAAACCATCCGCGAAAAACTTCCCGAAGGTTTCCAGCGCGCAGAATATCTCGAAGAGCACGGCATGATTGACCGCGTTGTGGCGCGCCGCGATATGCGGAAAGTCTTGGGTGATATTTTATCCGTTCTGACGAAACAAAGCGCAGATCATATTCTGGAGCCAGACCCTGTCTAAGCTCGACACGGTCCTCTCGCAGCTCACAGCGCTGCACCCTAAGAAAATCGACCTCGGCTTGGGACGCGTTGAACGGGTCTTAAAAGCGCTCGGCAATCCGCATTTGAAATTACCGCCTGCCGTGCATATCGCAGGCACAAATGGCAAAGGCTCAACCACGGCCTTTTTGCGCGCCATGGTCGAAGCCGAAGGGAAAACGGCCCATATTTATACCTCCCCGCATCTCGTGCGGTTCAATGAGCGGATGACCGTCAGCTCCCAAGAGATAAGCGACGAGGTTCTACTGGATGTATTGCAGCGCGTGATGGAAGCCAATGGCGGACAGCCCCTCTCCTTTTTCGAAGCCACAACGGCGGCGGCATTTTTGACGTTTTCCGAACATCCCGCAGATTACGCCCTCATCGAAGTCGGCCTTGGCGGCCGCTATGATGCGACCAATGTGTTTGACCCTGCGGTCAGCATTATTACGCCTGTCAATTACGATCACGCCGAATTTTTGGGCCGCGACCTCGCAAGAATTGCGCGAGAAAAAGCGGGCATCATTAAAGACCATGTCCCCGTCTTTGCGGGCCGCCAAGAAGATTTGGTCAGTGCCCTACTGCGCAATGAAGCGGCGAAACACCGCGCGCCCATTCAATTTCTGACTGAGGATTTTCGCGCTTACCGCGAACGAGACCGTCTGGTATTTGACGCAGATGACGTCCTGATGGACTTGCCGCAACCCGCTTTAATTGGCGCGCATCAAATTGATAATGCAGGCGTCGCGGTCGCGGCGGCGCGCAGCCTTGGCTTGTCTGATAAAGCGATTGCAGGCGGTCTTAAAAACGTGAGCTGGCCCGCGCGACTTCAAAACCTGACCACTGGGCCCTTTGCGGACATGGTAAGCGAGTCTGGCGGCGAACTTTGGCTAGACGGCGGGCATAATCCCCATGCCGCGGCGGCCCTCGCCAATGTCATGGCGGAGCTGCAAGATAAGACAGAACGTCCGCTCATTCTCATTATGGGCATTTTGGGGAATAAGGATGCGGGGAAATTTTTAGATGAATTTGCGGGTCTTGCGAGCGCGCTGATTGCCGTGGATATTCCCGGCTCGCCATCGCTATCCACGGACACGTTAAAAGAGCTCGCGGATAATCGCGGGATAATCGGACAGGTCGGAGAAAATCTGACCGACGCTATGCAGCGCGCCATAAATACAGGCGAAGCGCTATCTCGTCAAAGCGCAGCGGAACCCCTCGTCCCGCCGCGTATTTTAATTTGCGGCTCTCTATATTTAGCCGGGCATGTTTTAGCCGCTTAGCTTAAGCGTGTTCTGCGAGCCATTCTGTGAGCTTGGCCTTATTCATTTCGCCAACCTTCGTGGCGACAACTTGGCCGCCTTTGAAAATCATCAGAGTCGGAATACCGCGCACATGGAATTTACCAGGCGTATCTGGATTTTCTTGAATATCCATTTTCGCGATCTTGAGGCGGCCTTCGAACTCATCTGAGACATCTTCCAGAGTCGGCCCCATCTTCTTACAGGGTCCACACCATTCTGCCCAAAAATCCAGCAATACGGGTGTATCAGCTTCGAGGACATCTGCTTTAAAACTGGCGTCTGTGACGGCATGCGTAGCCATAGGGCTCTCCTAAATGAATGGTTAACTTAATCAGGAAATAGGGAGCGCAGAGACTTTCTGCAAGGCAGCATCTAACAATGAATCAGGGAGCGGCATCAAATAAGGTCCGTCTGTCCATAATAAAGCGCAATTTACGGTCCGTCCGGGGTAAATTTCACGCGCAAGTTCGCGGTAAGCCGCCATTTGTCCCAAATATAAATCCGCGACATCTTCAGGCTGGGTTGGCGGCGGACGATTGGATTTATAGTCTACGATAGTCACGCTGTCAGGTGTCACGCAAAGACGGTCAATTTGCGCGTTCAGATATAGGCCCTCAGGTAAGCCCTTTGCAGAGCCTGCCAAGCTGACTTCGGCCCGAGTGCCTGCCGCAAAAATTGGAGAAAATTTTGGATGTTCCAACACGGCAAAGACTTCTTCTGTAATTTGGGTCCGTAGCTCAGGCTTAACATCCTTATAGCTCGAGAGCATTTTTTGCGCTGTGTCCCGCCTGCGCTGGACGGGGATTTCGGGCAAGACTTCGAGCAATTTATGAATGAGATTACCGCGCCTGAACACGCTCGCATCAGAGACTTTCGCGGGCGAGCGAACGGGCATTTCGGCTGGCGGGCTTGAGAGCAAATGCGATGGCGTAACGCGCCTGCGGCGACCTTCGGGGGCGGCAGGTTTTTTCACCCAATCGGGTATGTCTGCACCGGCCGTCTGCGCCGCTTTGGTCCCCTGCGCGCAAGGTTCTGCGGGCACGCCATATCTCAGCCCCGTCACTATTTCACCGTTTATTTCTCGTGTGAAAGGCGCGTCATAAGCGTTTGCGTTCAGAGCGACCAACCCACGCTTGACCCAATCATACCAACATCCAACTTTTAATTTCGTATTCGCTGTGCCGACATGAGGGCCGCAAACTATCAAGCGGGATTCAGCGCGGGTCATCGCCACATAAAGCAAGCGGAGCTGTTCTTGTGACTGCCGCGCTTTGGCGGTCTCTTTCACGGATTGGACATAGGGCGCATCGTCTTTATTCCAGACCTGCCCGCCATTTTCGCAAGGTAAAAGCACATCGCGCAGCACCGGAATATTGGTCGTATCTGGTAAAATAACGATGGGGGATTCCAGCCCCTTTGCGCCGTGAACCGTCATCACGCGAACTTCAGAGAGACCACTATCCTGCTCACGCTTTATCTCCACCTCGCCTTGCGAAAAGGCGTGAAGGAAATTTTGAAGATTAGGCGCAGTCCGGCTCTGATGTTCTAAAGCTTGGTGTAAGAAAGCCTCTAGGGCGTCACGCGCCTCAAAAGATAATCGCCGATAAAAACGCTCTCGCATGGCGCGGCCTTCCGCGTCTTTATAGTCTAATACCCGCGCATAAAAATCATAAGGCGTAAGGCTGCGCGAGAGCGCAATGAAATCTGATAATGTCTTATAAGTATCTGGCGCGCCGGTTTCTAACGCCTCCCAAAGCGAGGCTG
>CAZNXP010000195.1:0-4381 GCA_964576955.1 uncultured Algimonas sp. | reverse complement strand
TTTTCTTTGTCGTTGTTGTCTTGCCCGTCGTCTTACCTGCCGTCTTGGGCTTCGCTGACGACCGCGTCTTAGTTGGCGCCTTAGCTGCAGCTTTCGGCTTGGGTGTCCGCTGCGTTGTCATTTTTTTCTTTGAAGCCGTTTTTGGTTTCTTTGTTTGAGTTTTCTTTCTACTCGGCGCTTTTTTCTTAGACGGTGCTGCCTCGCCAATGTCGAGCCGTTCTAAGATTGCATCTATCTTAGCTTCCAACTTAACTACACGTGCAGCCAGTCGACCATGTGACTTATCTTCGGCACCAGATAACCGCTCACGCATTTTGGCAATTCTGTCGTCAATTTCAAAATCAGGCACAACGGCTTTGCCCTTTCCGACCAGCTCACTCCCTTTTTCTACTAATTCACTAGCTTTATATTTTCCGACGGCTTCGAGCATTTCGCCTTTTTGAACCAGTTCATCAAAGACCTCTGAAGTTTTTCCAGACAAGCTCTCGACAGCGCCTTTAGCTTCTGTGAAGGCGCGGCCATAAGCGCCAATACCTGCCAACCAAATTTTACGGATTGCAACTTTATCGTCGGGTGTTTTGGCCATGATTTACCTCGCGCGTTTTGCTTTATAATTAGAGAAGCTTTCTTCAACCGATGGAAGTTTCACGCCATCCTTATGCGGCATGGCGACTTCAGGTTCGAGAAAAAAGTTACGAATAATTTGAATGGTCTCATCTCGGCGAGTTAGAATAAATAAATGCCCTGCTCCCTTTATAACTCGCAGTTTGGAGCGCGGAAGAAGTTTGTTGAGTATTTTACCGTTCACTACAGGAACTATATGATCATTATCACCCATAATAACGAGTGACTTCGCCTTGATACGGCGGATGAAAGGTATGGTCGAATAGCCCGCCATTGCAGTCAACTGGAAGAGATATCCTTTCATAGAAGGCGGCATCATATTAATCGAAAACTCATCTGCATCCCCTGCGGCGTCGCCGTAAAGCGCTTCGAAATTTTTTGCGAGGAAGTCTCGATCAATATAGCGTTTAGGGCTCAGCATTTTGGACAAAGCCTTTGGTTTTCCAGGCACCATTGTCACACCCGTTGTCGTCGCGCAAAGCACCAAGCGTTTGGTCATCTCCTTATTCTGCCAGGCAAATTGTTGCGCAGGGCCGCCGCCCCAGCTCACGCCCAAAACATCCACTAACTCATAGCCGTTTTCTTTGAGAATTTGCTTTGCGGCCCTTGCGACCCACCACAGTCGATAAGGCACTGTTGGATCAGGAGACCCGCCAATTCCGGGCATATCAAAAGTAATGATATCTCTGCCTGTGAATGTATCTGCAAAAGCCTGAGCAATTTCTAGATTTGCGCCGATACCATTGAAAAACAGCAGCGGCGTCCGTTTGCCATTGCCTTTATCTACTCCGGACCAAATCGCTGTACGGAGCTTCTGATTACCAACTTTAGAAAAGAAAATTCTCGGCAACGAGTGATTTTCAATCGGTTCTTCATGGCCGTCAACGGCCTTGAGTGTATGAGGCATATTCAACCCCTTTCCTTTGCCGGAAAAACCCGACTAACGCGCAAATTAACTTCGGCGCATATCAGTCTTTATATGAGTCTTCGGAAGGCATTCGCCAAGGGTTAAGTCAATAAACTAGATGTGATGAAACTTAGGTGAATACATACTCGCCGGGCGCCTGAGACATCGGCGGCAAAGCCTCATTGCCAAGTGCTTTCGGTGCATCTTTCATTTCGCCGGACCTTATGGATAACCACTCATTCCAACGCAGCCACCAACTCTCATTTACAGTCTCAGCGCCGTCCAGCCACTTCGTGGCACGAGGCGGATGGTCCGTATTAGTGAAATATTGGGCTTTTGGATTGCCCGGAGGGTTAATTAACGCCTGCAAATGACCCGAATTAGAGAGGACAAAGTCAATCTCGCCGCCAAATAACCTTATGTTGCGATAACAGGCCATCCACGGCGTAATATGATCCGTGATACCGGCAACCATAAACCCATCTTGCGATACCGCTTCAAGGTCGACGATATGGTCCATAAAGACGACATCCTTGTCTTTGCGGAAACGGCGGTCTTGGAAAATATCCAAAAAGTCACTGTGCAACTGCGCTGGCAGATTTGTTGTATCATTATTCCAATATAAAATATCGAAAGCTGGCGGATCTTGACCCAGCAGATAATTATTTACGACATAGTTCCAGATTAAGTCATTCGGCCGCATCCAAGCGAAAGCGCGGCCCAATTCCTCGCCAGACAGCACGCCTTTTTTACGGGATTGCCGACGCGCCTGTTCAATAGCAGCATCTGTCACAAAGAGGCCCACATCACTGTCAACTTTCTTACCATCAAGTACCGACACCATCAGCGTATAGCAGTTCACGCGATTATCGCCGCGGGCTGCAAGCTCCGACAGAAAAAGCGCCTGCGTTGTGCCGCCCGAGCAAGCGGCAGTGACATTAAGACGCTCACTTCCACTGATTTTAAGGACCGCCTCAGAGGCCTCGAACAGACCCTCAACATATTTCTCCAATCCCCAATGCGCATTCTGACGGTTCGGATTACGCCATGAAACGACAAATACTTGATAGCCCATCTTGGTCAGAAACCGGACTAATGATTTATTTGGTTCCAAGTCTAAGGCGTAGAATTTATTGATTTGCGGGGGAATAACCATCAACGGAATTTTATAAACTTGGTCCGTCTTGGGACTATATTGGATCACCTCCAGCATCTCATTTTGAAAAACGACCGCGCCGGGAGAGGTTGCTAGGTTTTCACCAACTTTAAACGCGCGTCCATCAACCTGACTGGGCATGCCGCCATTTTTCGTCAAATCATGATATGCATTTTGCAATCCTTTGACGAGGCTTCCGCCTTTTGTCTCCGCCATTTTTTTCATCGCCGTCGGATTTCCGAGCAGCGTATTTGTTGGCGCCATCGCATCCACAATTAAGTCCGTAACAAATCGAGCCCGCGCTTTATCCGCAGGATGCATGCGCGAGTCGTCAATCCATCCCGTCAGCTCTTGCTTCATTGCAAGCCAAGACTGCATGCCGCGTTTATAAAGCGGGTTTTTCTGCCAGCTCTCGTCTTTAAAGCGGCGATCTTTCCGATTAGGCTGCAATTCAGATGTGCCCTTGGCAATTTCTACTAATTCAGCGGCATATTTAATCAGATGTTTAGCAAATGGTTTGGGTTGCTTGGCAGCATATCCCGCCATCAAGCCGAAACCCTTTAGGACTTCAGATCGCCTGAACCCGACAACTCCGTTTACAGCTGTTGTCGTTTCGGCAGCTTTCGCGCCTATTCTGTCTGGTTTATTCGGCATTATATTATCCCCGTCCGCATCTATCGCTTAATTTGAGTAAGAAAGCGTGGCCCGCTTGTCGAGTCACTATAGAAAGTTCAAAAAAAAACGACGCCTGCACAATATACAAACGCCGTTAATATTTGAGCGAACCCATCAACCAATAAGCGTCAAGGAGGGAAGACAGATCCGCGAGAATATAAAGGGCGCCTAAGCCGCTTTTTTAACTGTCTTTTCTGTCGCTATAGTAGCGGCTTTGCGCGGCTTTGAAGCCTTCTTGGATAGAGCAGAGATTTTCTTATTTAGGGCTCTAATTTCAGCTTGTAGCTCTTGAACGCGATCATTTGCGCCGAATGGAATGACGGATTTTACTTTGTCAGTCGTTGTCTCAAACGTCTCGACAGCGCGCTTTTGCGCTGTCTTAGCTGTGCCAACAGCAAGTTCTTCGACCTTTTCGCCGTGCGCAACGAGGTCTTCGAACAGGCCGTCAGTTGCATTTGCGTAAAGCGCTTTAACTTGTTCCGTACGCTTCCTCGCGCGCTCAGCTGCAAAACCATATAGGCCGAGATAGGCCAATGCACCTTTGCGAAGTGTTGAGGTTTTTTTGGCATCGACCTTTTTAGCGGTCTTAGCTGTTTTGTTTGTTGTTTTTTTAGCAGTGGCCATGATGGGCTCCATAATAATGTTGAGCGAGACATCCCGCCGGTTATTCGATGAAACCCATCTAGGCGGTAGAATTAGAAAGCGCGTCCTAATTTGATGCTATGAAGCCGCTCACCCGCAGGCTAGGTTTCATTTAGATCTAGGAAGCCGCGTTTCGGTATACTCCCCCAAACGCAAAATCATTTTTTTTGAACTGAGTTGTTACAGGAAAGCATCTGCTTCGCTACATGTATTATGAAGCCCTTAGCGACCCAATCTGAGCGTCCTAAAATCGCCTCAAATAAGACCCTGGCTAATGTCCGCTTTGAGGGGAAAAGCAGACATAACGCTAATGTCTGCTATTGGGGCAGAAGCGGACGTTAGAGAGATACTCAGTACAATTAAGATTTCAACCAACC
>CAZNXP010000194.1:0-4408 GCA_964576955.1 uncultured Algimonas sp. | reverse complement strand
AAGCTGGGGTTTGGAGCCGAAAGTGAGCCCGCCCAAATGTTCGCCTGTCGGTCCATATTCATCCGTAAAAAGCAGAAGAATCCTATCACATTTTGACTCTGCTGAAGAGAATCATCGGAGCAAGCGTGTCAAGAAAAAATCTAAAAAAAATTCTGCATTTTTTTTTCAAGAAAAATGCTTGCGATTCAATGCTCTTTTTGAGTCAAGAATATAATCGGCTCCAAATCAAACTTTCTCACATTGACGGTCCCTTTTGAGACTGGTTAATAGAGTTTCATAGACGTTGCTGGGGTGTGGTGAGGTCTTTCGAGGGAAAGTTTAGCGCGGCCTGCAGGGTTAACAGAATCGCGTTGGGCAAGCACTTAAATTGATGAAGTTTCAAAGACTTGTTGTTTTCAGGTCGCAATATCGTGCGGCCTAAAGACTATAAGTTCTGCGTGGGGAAACAAGACATGAATAGGGTCGTAAATAAAATGTCAGAGGTCAAAACACCCGATCTTTACACTGGCGAACCCCCGCTACAATCTGCGCATAATACTTGGAAACTTGTGAAGACAGATTTGGCCTATGCCTTAGGCCCAAATGTACACCGATCTTGGACGGGCCGCCTTCATATTACGCAAGCCGATGAGAGCATTGTAACCTTATCTGCGCCCACGCGTTTCATTGCCTCAAAGATTGAAACCCAATTTGCCGACACAGTTCGCCGCTTGTGGGAAAAGCATGACCAAGTCGACCCGCCGCGCCGCCTCGCCTTCGCGGCCAACCCCTCCGCTGTTAAAACGCAAAGCGCTCTGCCAGCGATGAAATCAAGTGGCGCGCAGCGCTCAAGCCAGCGTCAGGCCCAGCACACCACGCACCGCCCGATTCTAGCAACATCACGGGAAAACCCGGAAACAGCTCTAACCAATGCCGCCCCCGAGAGTCCGCGCGACCGCTTTACCTTCGAGAATTTTGTTGTCGGCGCGTCGAATGAGCTCGCCATGGCCGTAGCGCGGCAAGTGGCGAGTCAATGCGGGTCGGGCCGTCCGCCGCAATATAACCCGATTATTATCCACGGCAGTAACGGTATGGGTAAAACCCATCTGCTTTACGCCATTGAAAATGCCGTTCGGACCAACAGTCCCGAAAGCCGCATGCGCTTTATTACTGCGGAGAATTTTGTCTCCACATTCGTGGCCTCCGTTCGCGGACAAAGCCGTGAGGGTATAGCGGCCTTTAAAGCCTCTCTGCGCGATGTAGACTTGCTCGTGATAGATGACGCCCATTTCATTGCTGACAAGCCAGGGAGCCAAGAAGAGCTCTTACACACGCTGGTCAGCTTGGTCGATAGCGGCAAACAAATCCTCATCGCCGCCGATCGCCATCCTGATAAAATAGAGAAGGCAACGGAACGGCTGAAGAGCTATATGTCCTCTGGCCTTGTCTGTAAGATTGGCGCAGCAGATTATGAACTGCGCCTTCGCATTTTGGACCGCTTGATTGCGCGCCGGCGCGCGAGCGGGCAGCCGGATCTCGCGATTCCGCAAAATGCCCGGGACCACCTCGCAGCCCGGATGAATGCCACGCCGCGGGATTTGGAAGGCGCCTTTAATCAAATCATCGCCCAAAGCGAGTTTTTAGGCACGGCGATCACATTGGAAAGCGTGCAAGAAACGCTCTCTGATTCTCGCTATATGATGGGGCAGCGCCTGACCGTTGACCGCATTCAGCGCGCCGTCTGCGAAGTCTTTTCACTCACACCGACTGATATGGTCAGTAAACGCCGCGCCCGCGTCATTGCGCGGCCGCGCCAAGTCGCCATGTATCTGTGCAAAAAACTCACCAAGCGGAGCTTGCCTGATATTGGCCGCCGATTTGGCGGACGCGATCACACGACGGTTATGCATGCGGTGAAACGCATTGACCAGCTTCGCGCGGAAGACGCGGCTTTCAATGCGCAAATCGAGGCGGTGGAAACCCTGCTAAAGACGTAATTTCGCCTACCCCGCAAAACCCTTAAGGCACAAAGAGTAAAGCCTGACATCAAAAATGATGCCAGGCTTTGACATGTTGAAACGGGGCGCAATGTCCAACATGTTTTTGGTTCTGGTCCCACAACCAGAGTTGGCGCGCTATACAAAGTTCTAGATGAATAGAATATGACTGGGCTTAATCGCCTGTTTTGCGCAGACGAGACATTAGTAAAGAGTCAAAAAAAAGCCTGACACCATAAATGGTGCCAGGCTTTGACATGTTGAAACGGGGCGCAATGTCCAACATGTTTTAATCTGATCCCACAATCAGACTTGGGCCTTAATATTATTTTTAACCTGAACATAAGATGAATAGGTGTTGTGCAACAGTAAATAAGGGGTAAAGAACTGTCAGGATATGCCTATATCTAAAAGACAGAGATTAAGCCTAAAAGAGACTGCCTCATGAGCCGGATTAATAATCCTAAAAACTCCCTGCCCTATTATTTGAGAGGGGCGTTCCGGGGGTATGAAATTGCCTTAGGGCGCTATTTAAGGCGCTACGATCTGCCGCTGTCGCAATTTCATATTTTGCGGCTACAATGGGATGCCCAAGGAAACCCGCAAAATGAGATAGCCGACCGCGCTTTCATGTCTGCGAGCGTGACCTCCCAAGTTATTAAGGCGATGGAAAATCGGAATTTATTGATGCGGAAATCTAACCCAAATGACAGCCGATCTCGCCTTGTCTCCCTCACGCCAAAAGGCAGAGCGCTCCGCGAAAAAATCGCGAACGAGGGTATTCATATCTCGGCCAAACATGCGCCTAAAATATCAAAGGAAGATATGAAAACGGCCATAGAAGTTCTAAAAAAGGTTAAGGAAGGCTTTGACCTTTATAATGCCAAGTAAGCGAAGATAAGCGGCGCTTATCGCCGTCGTTTCATATAAAAAACGCTGGGATAGGTGTCCGTTTTCACATGATAGCACTCCCACCCTTGAAGGCCGAAATTATTGAGGAAAGCTTCGCTATTCTTGCGGATCGCATCGCCGCTCATGCCTTTTTGAGCAGGCTGAACAATTCTATATTCCCATCTCTCATTCATTTTAGCCTCCTCGCTTTAAATAGAGGCGCTGGAAATGGCCGTAAGGCACTACGCTGACTAATTCCCATCCTTCAACGCCGAGGCGCGTGAGGCGGGCTTGCACTAGCTGATCAATTTTCTCAATTTTGGAAGCCCACATGGAGCCTTTCACAGTCTCCACCTTATATTGCCAACGTGCATTACTCATCTTTCTCTTCTTCCTTTTCAATTTGTTTTTTGAGGCGTCCCTGCCCGCGCAGGGCTTCGCGCAGCGCCCATTCGATCTGCCCGTTGAGCGAGCGCAAATCGTCGGCCGCCCAAGCTTTCATTGCGGCCAACACATCCGCATTGATCCGCAGGGGATATGATTTTTTATCGGGCATAGTTTAGGGCTGGCCTAGTAAAGCGACCCTGTGTTGACGACGGGTTGGGTCGCTTTGTCAGAGCATAGAACCACCAGCAGGTTCGACACCATAGTCGCGCGGCGCTCCTCATCCAGCTCAACAATATCTTTGGCTGAGAGGGCGGTTAGCGCATCTTCAACCATGCCCACCGCGCCTTCAACAATCAATTTGCGCGCGGCAATAATCGCGCCGGCCTGTTGGCGCTGCAACATCGCGCCAGCAATTTCTGGCGAATAGGCGAGATGAGAAATCCGCGCCTCGATGACATGGATGCCGGCTTTGGCCAAACGGTCTTGAATTTCGTCGCGCAAGCGGTCTGAAATGACCTTCGGGTGTGAGCGCAAGCTAATGGTTTCCTCATTATGCTGATCATAAGGATAGCTCGTTGCCATAGCGCGTATCGCCGCTTCAGATTGGATTTGCACAAAGCTCTCATAATCATCGACATTAAAGACGGCTTCGGCGCTATCATTGACTTCCCAGACGACAATGGCCGCAATTTCAATCGGCGAGCCGTCGAGCTCATTGACTTTCAGCTTACCGCTTTCAAAGTTGCGCACCCGCAAGCTGATTTTCTTTTTCGTATAAAAGGGGTTGTTGAACCGCAGACCGGAGGTGCGGACTGTGCCGACATATTTTCCGAATAATGACAGCACCGCCGATTGGTTGGGTTCCACCTTATACAGCCCAGAAATACCGATAAGAAGAAAGGGCACGGCCAGAACCACAATTAAAATGCGTTGCCCAGAGCGATCCAATCCCAGCAAAACGAAAGCAGCGGCAATGACCACCGCGAAAAGTAAAAACAGAAACGGAATGCCGCTTATGGATTTCACCTCTTTTTCTCGAATATCTGACATGTCTCTCTCCTCTATAGTTGACCTATCCCAATGATAGCTAATGCTTGGCAGGCATATAAAATGATATCATATTCATATCAATATATTGTTTTTCGATAATATGT
>CAZNXP010000193.1:0-4422 GCA_964576955.1 uncultured Algimonas sp. | reverse complement strand
TACCATAACCAGCAGCACCTTTAAGATACCAACCAGAGCCATCTTGCGCCGATGCGAATGATGGCGCCGCCATCAAAGCCGTAGCGGCGGCTGCAATAAGAAGCTTCTGCTTCATGAGATTTCCTCCAATAAATGGCTTCGCCATTTTCATTAAACAACTAAACGCCCCACAGGAGCTTTAAACGCGAGGGCCCCTGCTACACAGTAAGTCCTCACATTGCCACAGTCGATTAGGCATTTTTTCTAGAAAAAGAAAGGTTTTTTCTACAAAGTTGCTAATTTGCATCACTTTTTAGCGTCAGTGGAAAAAATTTATACCTAGAAAAATGGCCTTCTTGGTCAATTTATCACCCCCTCACCCTCATAGTTTACTCACCACAATTCGGTCACCACTCAACCCAGCCAAGAATATGTAAAGAATCTGCAATTTCAAAGGGAATGGTACGCCCTCGCGGATTCGAACCGCGGACATCCTCATTAAAAGTGAGGCGCTCTAACCAACTGAGCTAAGGGCGCTTACCAAAAGCCGCGCCTAACTAGGGTCGACCTGTGGAGTCGTCAACCATTAAAACACCGAAAACTCATGTCGTTGGCTTTGACCAGTTTTTTCGAAAAGTCGAAACGAAAGATTCGAAGGTCCTAGCGGCTATAGAGGCCCGAATTCGCGACATCAAATCCTCAAAATAAGCGATATTATGCCAAGACAGGACCATAGCGCCCAATAATTCATTCGACCGTATCAAATGATGAACATAGGCTTTCGAGTAATTTTGTGAGGCAGGGCAGGAAATCGTGACATCTAGCGGGCTCTCATCCTCCGCAAATTCCGCTCTTTTTATGTTGTAAGGGCCGGAATCCGTCCAAACCTGCCCATGCCGGCCAGACCGAGTCGGAATCACGCAATCAAACATATCAACCCCGCGGTAAACCGCTTCAACGATATCAATCGGTTTTCCCACTCCCATGAGATAGCGCGGACGAGCTTTGGGAAGATGCGGCGTTGTAAAAGAAAGCGTCTCGCACATTGCGGCATGGCCCTCCCCAACAGCTAAGCCGCCAATGGCAAAGCCGCCATAACCGCCCGCCGTCTCCTCATTTATAGACGCCTCGGCAGACATCTTTCTAAGCTCGGGATAGTTCGAGCCTTGCACTATCGCGAAAAGTGTCTGCGCCTCGCGCTCACCAAAGGCTTCCAGAGACCGCCGCCCCCAACGTAAGGAAAGCTCCATAGATTGCGCGGCTTTGTCATAGCTGACAGGGAAATCCGTGCACTCATCAAGCTGCATTGAGATATCTGCCCCCAAGAGATCGGCCTGTATTTCAATAGACCGCTCCGGCGAGAGCATATGATTTGATCCATCGAGATGACTTTGAAAAGTAACGCCCTCCTCCGTCATTTTGCGGAGCTTTGACAATGACCAAACTTGAAACCCGCCTGAATCCGTCAAAATCGGCCCGTCCCAGCCGCCAAATTTATGGAGGCCTCCCAAACGTGCTACACGCTCCGCGCCGGGACGCAGCATTAAATGATAGGTATTGCCAAGTATGATATCCGCCCCCGCTTGGCGAACTTGGCCCATATAAACGCCCTTCACCGTGCCAGCGGTTCCGACGGGCATAAAAGCGGGCGTTCGAATATCACCGCGCGGAGTCCGGAGCACGCCCGTGCGCGCTTCGCCCTCTACAGCGTGGATATCAAAGGGAAATTTGGCCATTAGGAGGTTTTCCAAATCAAG
This sequence comes from uncultured Algimonas sp., assembly GCA_964576955.1. Classification (GTDB taxonomy): domain Bacteria; phylum Pseudomonadota; class Alphaproteobacteria; order Caulobacterales; family Maricaulaceae; genus Litorimonas. Next base: position 2,686 of record CAZNXP010000193.1, on the reverse strand, counting down.
GAGCTATCGCCGTAGGAGTAAAATCTATAATTTTCATCAATAGCGGTTTTATAAGCCAGCTGCATTCGGTCTAGTCCCGCCAAAGCGCTGACCAACATAAATAATGTAGATTTTGGCAAATGAAAATTCGTCATGAGACCATCAACTATATGGAATTTTGACCCTGGCGTTAGAAAAATATCTGTATCCCGCGATTGCGCTTTAACGCGGCCCTCGACAACAGCCGATTCTAATGCCCTGAGTGCCGTCGTGCCCACCGCAATAATACGGCGGCCTTCTGCTTTGGCGAGATTGAGACGCTTGGCGAGCCCAGCTGACAGCGTAAACCATTCACTATGCATATCATGGTCATCCGTATCGTCAGACTTGACGGGCAGAAATGTGCCTGCCCCCACATGTAAAGTCAGCGCCTCTCTTTGTACGCCAGCTGCGTCTAGGCTGCGCAACAGCTCAGGCGTAAAATGAAGTCCAGCAGTTGGCGCCGCGACAGAACCACTCTCCTTGGCGTAAACCGTCTGATAATCCGCAATATCTCTCTCATCAGGGGCGCGTTTACGGGCTATATAAGGCGGCAGGGGCGGCGCGCCGCAACGCTCAAATGCCGCCAATAACGCATCACCCCGCGCATTAAACTCTAAGCTCAAATCACCTCCATCGCGTTTTTCAATCACCCTTGCGGATAAATCGGAATCAAAATGCAGAATATCATCCAGTTTCAAACGCTTTGCCGGACGGCAAAAGGCATCCCAAACCCCTTCATTCCGCGCTTTATGCAGATTTACTGTGACATTTACATCACTGCCCCCGCCATGCGCCCGCGCAGGACGCGACGCCGTCAAAGCAGCCCGAAAAACCTTCGTCTCATTAAAGACCAAAACATCCCCTGCGCACAAAAGCGACGGTAGATCGGACACGCTATGATGCGCAAAGTCGTCCCCAGCAGGAATATGCAAAAGCCGCGCACTATCGCGCGGGCTTACTGGCCGAAGCGCAATTAAGCGCTCTGGCAAATCAAAATCGAAAAGAGAGACGTCCATAGCGGCCGTCCTATTCTATTGAGTTAGGCAACCGTCATCTTGACAATTTTACCAGGCATGCGAGGCGGCTCACCTTTTGGAAGCGCATGAACAAGGTCCATGCCGCTCTCAACTTCGCCCCAGACTGTATATTGTCCGTCAAGGAATCCTGCATCATCCAAGCAGATGAAGAATTGGCTGGAGGCTGAGTTTGGGTTTTGGGACCGTGCCATAGAACAAACACCTTCAATATGCGGGTGACGGTTAAACTCGGCTTTTATCTGCTTTTTTGCGCCGCCCATACCCGTACCATTCGGGCAACCGCCTTGCGCCATAAAGCCGTCGATAACGCGGTGGAAGGTAAGGCCGTCATAAAATCCATCTTTCGCAAGCGTCGTGATTTGCTCAACATGTAAGGGGGCTAAATCAGGTCGCAGCAAGATTGTAACATCTCCAACCTCGCCTTTATTATTATCGACAGTCATTATTAGTTTTTCGGCCATTTTTGGCTCCATTATTTTAAATTAAAGTTGGCGGGTGCGTTTCGTTAGCGGAGGCGAGTCGGGACAGAGAGATCGCAGATGGGAGGAAAGGTTCCGTCAGGCTTTTTCTGTGATTTCAGCCAATTTCCAAAGGCGGGGTGGTCGGTCCGTAAAACCTGAACCGTTGGCCGTTCGCTATCTTCCATATCCGCCGCGATTTCCACTTTATTCATACGGTCAGGAATCCAGCCCGGCACTTCGCCGATTGTACCAACCTGCGGCTTTTCTAAATGCTCATATCCCAAGACTGTATTGCCCCAAATAGAATATTGCGTGTCCAAATGATCGGCCTCTCCCCGCATAAGGAAAAATTGGCTATTGGCGCTATTCGGGTCATTTGTGCGAGCCATAGAGGTCACGCCTTTACAGTGAAGTCCAAATGCGTCGACTTTATTATCTTTTGTGAAAATTGCTTGAGCGGTCGGCTGGCTGGCGATTGGGAGGTTCTTGTAAAAGCCTACTCCAATTTCGGACTGCCCAACTTGTTTCGCGGTGACCAATGTGAAAGGCATATCCGCGCCGCGCCGAAATGTGAATTCCGCATTTATATCAGGCAAGCTCGAATCTCCAGTGCCGTCGCCATTTGTGCCATCACCTGTTTGATTCATGAACCCATCGATAACGCGGTGAAATACAACATCATTATAAAAGCCTTGCCGCGTTAATGTCTTAATCTGCGTGACATGAGCTGGCGCAATTTCCGGGAAAAGCTCAATCGCGATATCCCCAAATTTTGTATCAATCACCATAAGGTTTTCAGGATCAACAGTCCGCCACGCTTCGTCAGGTGCGGTAAATCCAGCGGCCGTTGCAGCAGCAACAGCGGTTGTTTGGACTGTTTCAGCTTGTGAATTTTCAGCGGCGCAAGCATTGCCAACCAGAGCGGCAGACAGAGCGAGCGCAAAAAACATACGGTTCGTCATGAAAATTTATCCTTCAATCGTAGGTCGACTTCCGGGGTCACAAATTGTGAGACATCCCCTCCAAGCCGGGCTATTTCTTTGACCAAGCGACTGGCAATCGTTTGATATTGCGGGTCCGACATCAGGAACACGGTTTCAATATCTGGATTGAGACGATCATTCATCCCAGCCATTTGAAACTCATATTCAAAGTCACTCACCGCTC
>CAZNXP010000192.1:0-4430 GCA_964576955.1 uncultured Algimonas sp. | reverse complement strand
CCATAAACAGCCGGATCATCTGCATGATGCCAGCGGTGATAATTCGGCGAGACGAGAATCTTGCGAAAGCGCCCATGATCAAAAGGCAATTTCGAATGCACATAAAGCCCGTACCACTCCCGAGAAAATCCTGCTACGGCGAGCGCTTCTATAGGCAAGCTCAGCCAACCCATAACCGCCACGCCGACAAGTTTCATTTGCACCATTTCCAATCCATGCACCCGAAAGACGGTTGAGAAATTCATGTTCTCATCCGAATGGTGCAAACTATGCACACCCCACACCCAAGGACGATGCAGCAAGCGGTGCGACCAGTAATTTGTGAAATCCAAAATCAGGAGCGACACAATTATTTTAAAAATCAAAGGCCACGTCTCAAATGGGGTGAGACGCGTCATGTCAAATGTATCTTCCCAGAAATTGATGAGATATTTATCAAAGACAACAAAGAGCGCCGTCCATGTGAACACATTAAAAATCGCGAGCATGAAATTACTACGGTAGCTATAAAGGTCTTCGGCGCTCGGCTTGAAATGTGACCAGCCCACGCGAACCCCCGACAGGCGCTTGACCAAATAGAGCAGCGGCGGAAATATCAGCAAGCCTGTAATAATCTGCGGCGCGTCGTTAAAGAGCTCCACTGCAATCGAAATGAAAGATGAGAAATCCATTCTGCCCCTATAGGGCAAAAAGCCTAATTTTGAGTCAAAGCCCGCTCAAAAATAATGCTGAGGTTTAAGGGCGTTTTACCTAGCTGGTTTTCTTCCGTCCGTAGAGTTCCATACGATGGTCGATGAGCTCATAGCCGAGTTTTTCGGCAATCCGCTCTTGAAGCTTTTCGATCTCTTCATCGACGAATTCGATGACATCCCCTGTTTGCACATCAATCAAATGATCATGATGTTCCCCTTCAGCGAGCTCATAGCGGGCGCGGCCATCGCGGAAATCATGGGTTTCGATAATATTGGCTTCGTCAAAGAGACGCACAGTGCGGTAGACAGTGGCGAGGGAAATTTTCGGGTCTTTCTTGCTCGCGCGCTTATAGACCTCTTCCGCGTCAGGGTGGTCGGTCGCCTCTGAGAGGACTTGCGCAATAATGCGGCGCTGGTCCGTCATCCGCAGCCCGCGTTCAACACATCTTTTTTCTAGGATACTGGTCATATGAACCCCTATTACGCTGATGCGCCGCGTTTCGCTAGAGCTTTTTCGCGTAAGTAATGGCGGCAATTCGGCCCGCCGCGCGGCGGTAATAGGCAGGCCGGCGGCCAATAGGCTCAAACCCTGCTGCGCGGTAAAGCGCAATCGCGGCGATATTATCTTCGGCGACTTCCAAAAATATCTCGGAACAGCGGCTTTGCCGCAATTGTTCCGCCGCGCCGTCCAAGAGCTGTCGGCCCAAGCCTTGCTGCTGCGCAGATTTTGCAACCGCGAGGGTGAGGATTTCCGCTTGATCCGCCGCGCGGGACAAAATGATGAAAGCGGCGAGCCGGTCATTATCATCCACGCCGAAACAGAGATCGCGCGCGATATGAGCCACCATCTCTAGCGCGTCCCATGGCCGCTCAAAACTCTGCGCGTGGAGCGCGGCCATATGTTTTGCGTCTACCGCGCTTAGCAGCCTCATGCTGTGATCTTGGAAGGAGATATCCCGCCGGGCAATTTCGCATCTGGCGCGCGGGCATAAAGCGGCTCGGCAGGTGATGTGTCTGGATTGCGGCCAATCGAGAGCCAAGCCAGAATGCGCGTATCGACATTCACATCATGAATCTCTGTCACCTGTTGATTTTTAGCCTGCCGTCCTAACTCATCTTTGCTCATGGCTTTCGGCGGAGTTTGGAGCGCGCCCTTTTCATAAAGACCGTAGAAAAACTCGCCGCGCCGTATATCCTGCCGCACGGCGACACGGGACTTTGCTTCAGGGTCCAATCGCTGCGCCGTTACCTCCAGAGCATTGATCCCGATAATCGGCACATCTCGCGGTAAGGCCAAGCCCTTTGCAAAAGAGAGGGCAACACGCAGGCCTGTAAAGTTCCCTGGCCCCGTACAGACGGCAATGCGGTCAATATCCGCTGGGTTTAAATTCGCTGTTTGAAACGCCTCTTCCACCATGCCTGCCAACACTTCCGCATGGCCCCGCCCGATATCGCGGGAGATATGCGCCAACACGCGCGCCTCATCGACAAGGGAGACAGAACAGTCCGAGCCCGTCGTATCAAGGCCGAGAACAATCATTATGACTTAAGCGACAGCCTGTTCGACGCCGTTCACTTCCGGCACATAATGTTTCAGCAAATTCTCAATACCGTGCTTAAGCGTCATGGTCGAAGACGGACAGCCCGCACAGGCGCCGCGCATTTCCAGAAAGACAATACCGTCAGCATCATCAAAATGTTTAAACACAATATCGCCGCCGTCCTGCGCCACGGCAGGCCGTACGCGCAGCTCAATCAGCTCTTTAATCTGCTCGACAATTTCCAGCGTCTCGCCTTCATAGACGCGCTCTTCAACCTCGCCCGATTGCAGTTGATCGAGTAGCGGCGTGCCCCCCGCGACATAGAAATCCATAATCGCGCCGAGCACGGCAGGTTTCAGATGTTTCCACTGTGCATCTTCGCCCCGCGTGACAGAAATATAATCACTGCCAAAAAAGATGCGGTGCACATCGGGTATCATGAACAGCATCTCTGCCATGGGCGCATCTTTAATATCATCTCCGCGCGTATATTCACGCACGCGCCCGTCAGGGCCGACAATGTCGCGTCCGGGTAGAAATTTCAATGTCGCCGGGTTCGGCGTATCTTCGGTCTGTATAAACATGGAGCTTATGTGGGGCAGCACAAAGAGATGCGCAAGTCACATTGACGATAAGGTAACAATCTGTGCAATATAAATACACCATGACATTGCGCGCGACAGTTATTGCTACCTGCCTGCTAGGCGCCCTCCTGTCGAGCTGCGCAGGGCTAGATACGCGCTTGCCCGATATCGCTGCGCCGGACCTTGCCGCGGAGACGCAGTTTCAAGAGACGGAAGCCTTGCGCAAAGTCGAATCCGATACCGCCACCCTGCTCAATGCGGGTTGGCCCGTTTTAACAGCCAATGCCGAGCTATGCCCGAAAACCCGCGCCGCAATTGGCGTGAAAACCCATAGTTTGAAATCCTATTCAAAGCGCCTTCGCTCTGCGGCAAAGCGTGTTCTGGGTGCGGATGAGCACCCGCGCATCTTCCACATCGCAGATGGCAGCCCCGCCGCGCTCGCAGGATTTAAACGCGGCGACATTATTTTGGATGATGAGAATAAGCCCGCCAAATTAAGCGGCGACACATGGGACGCGCTCTTAGCCGATAATGCCGTGAAAGTCCGCCGCGGCTCAGAGGAGATTTCCCTGAGCGTCACGCCTGTCCTGAGCTGTAATTATAATCTGCGGCTAAGCAACCGCTCACTCATTAATGCCTTTGCCGATGGGCGCAATATTACTGTCACAACGGGCATGATGGATTTCGTGCAAAGTGATGATGAGCTCGCCTTAATTATTGGGCATGAGCTGGCCCATAATACAATGGGTCATATCCGAAAGGTGCTCAGCAATTATATCATTAGCTTTGGCGGAACCCGTTATACACGTCCCTTTGAAAGCGAAGCTGATTATGTTGGCCTCTATTATCTCGTCAGAGCGGGCTATTCCCCAGAAGGGGTCGAGAGCTTCTGGCAAAGGCTGTCAACAAAAGCCCCGAGAGGGATTAACCGCGCCAAAACCCACCCGACTTTTCCGGACCGATATTTACGCATTCAGGCCGCGCGCAAAGAAATCCAGACCAAGCAAAAAACAAATTCGCTGCTGGTGCCGAATTTTATTCAAAAGGACGAGTCATCGGACAGTTAATTCAAAGCCTGACATTAGGCGCTCTCCTCGCCGCCGCCGCTTTGACGACCGCCTGCCAGCCGATTAGCGCCCAACAAGACGCTGCGTTCGAAACTAAAGCTCCGCTTGAACAAAGGGCTGAAACAACGCCTGAGGCCGCGCCAGAGGTCCGCCCCAACACCCGCCCAGAAGGCACAACCTTTGACGAGGTACTGGCGGAGTATCAAGAGCTGAACCAAAGGCTGGCCCGCGTCGCTGCGCCGCTGCGCCTTCAAAACGCCAAGCTCTGCCCGCGCACCCGCCGCGACCCCGGTTTCTCCATTCACAAATGGGAAGATTACCCCGCCTCCATCCGCCCCATGGCGGAAGCGCTTTTAGGGGTGAAACCCGGCGGAATTTATGTGCGCGCCGTGCGGCCCAATACCTCTGCCGCCAAGGCCCGCTTAGAGCCCGGCGATGAAATCCTCGCGGTCAATGCCAATCCGATAAATTCAGACCCGCTGATGGAAACTTATAACCGCGCTGTTTTGCGCAATGGGTTTGAAAGCGTATTGTCCAAAGTCCAAA
>CAZNXP010000191.1:0-4434 GCA_964576955.1 uncultured Algimonas sp. | reverse complement strand
CCGTCCACCCGGTCCATCACATAAAAATCCTTGCCTATATGGCTCTCATCATCTGTATAATACACCACAGGCGGCACGGCTGGAAAGACTGGCTGCAGGTCTCTCATAATCCGATATTCACGGAACATATCATGCCCGCCCTTTGGGATTTTTCCGAATGGCGGACGACGTAAAACTAACTTGCGGTCTGGGTAATCGACTGCATATGTCAAATTTGAAGCACCGCTGGGGTATTGCGTGACCTTCGCCTGACCAGACAGGCCGGGAATGGCTTCTTTCAAAAGTGGGTCTATAACGGACATGTCTAATGCTTCACCAGCCCGTACATCAATCGTGGGGTTACTATCGGTCATAATTATATAATCGCACCTCCATCAACAACCATGCCTTGGCCTGTGAAATAGCTACTGGCATCGCTGACCATATAAAGGACGGCCCCGACCATCTCATCAGGTTGAGCCATTCGAGAGATGGCGAGGTGTTCATCCATAAACTTCTGAACGCCCGGAACTTTCTTAAGCGCAGAGGCAAGTCTCGTATCTGTAAATCCGGGTAGCAAGGCATTCACCCGGATGCCCTTATTACTATATTCCTTGGCCATTCCCTTCGTCATCGCGATAACTGCGGCCTTTGTCATTGCATAGATAACGCGGCCCTTTGCCGGTTGAATGCCGTCGATGGAGGCCACATTTACAATGGCCCCGCTTTTATTTTTTAACATTAACGGGATGGCCTTTGACGAGAGGTAATAAGGCCCTTTTACATTTACGTCGAAGGTCTTGTCATAGGCCCCTTCCGGCGCGTCATGCGCAGCGCCCATATAGGGATTAGTCGCGCCATTATTGATAAGAATATCAAGACGCCCGTATTTTTTACCTATCATTGCAATTATTTTGTCGTGATCAGACAGTTCTCCGAGGTGAAGTTCTGCACTAATAGCCTCACCGCCTGCCTCTCGAATAGCTTCCGCCACTTTCTCGCAATCCGCCTGTTTCCGGCTCGAGCAAATAACAGTTGCCCCATTTTGCGCCAAGCCATGGGCTATAGCTTCACCAATACCGCGAGACGCGCCAGCCACAAGAGCCACTCGGCCGCTCAAATCAAATCTATCGGTCATAGTCTACCCTTTCTTGTTAAAAGCTCTTCCAACTTTCTCTTTTAGCTTTCGCATACCAGATAAATAAGCGTCTGTATGCACGGCTCTATTGATAAAATAGTCTTTCACAACGGGATGGGGAAGTACCAAAAATTCATCCGCTAAAATTGCAGATTTAAGCGCATTCGCAACGTCCTTTGGCTCCAATAGGCCATCCTTTGAGCCTTCAGCCATTGGCATCCCTTTTGTCATATTGGAGCGCACATATTGCGGGCAAATACAATGAGACTTTATGCCTTGGTCTCCATGTTCAATCGCTATGCTTTCCGCCAAACTCACAGCGGCATGTTTCGTACAGGAATATGAGGCGCTTCCAATTTGGTTCAAGAGACCTGCGGCAGACGCCGTTATAACAAAGCGCCCACTGCCGCGTTCTACCCAGTCGGGCATAAGAGCGCGAGCCGCATAAACAGACCCCATGACATTAACTTGCCACGCAAGTTCCCAGCTTTCATTGCTCCCGCCTGCGACAAATTTTCCATTTCCTGAACCTACGCCTGCGTTGGACAGGTAGATATCTATTGGCCCGTGATCTTTTCGAACGGCCGTGATGAAGGTTTTCACAGAGGATTCACTAGAGACGTCGCATTGGTAAGCCTGCGCACCTATCGCAGATGACGTTGCTTTGGGGGCCTCTAGGTCGCTAATCGCTACGATAGCCCCTTCCGACACAAACATTTCCGCTAGGCCTCGGCCAATTCCTCCGGAGGCACCCGTGATACAAACAACTTTATTTTTAAACATTGAATTGGTTTAAACGCCTAAGACATTGGTGCAAGACACAAATATGTATGCGCCTAAACCCTTTTGATTGGCGCAAATAAAAGAGAGAATTGAGACATGATGTCTTCATCGGGAGCAGATGAGAATCTAGGAGAGGCAGCGGCGGCTGCATTGATGGCGGGAGAAGACATTCTATCCCGCGACGACATTCCAGACGAAAACCAACAAATCACTTGTTTTTCTTGCGGAAAAGAAATGCAAGGCCTTTACTGCCATAGTTGCGGTCAAAAAAATGACGACTACAGACGGTCAATTTGGTCCCTCTTTTCCGAAACCTTTGCCTCAGTTTTTTCTTTAGAAAATAGAATGTGGCGAACATGTTTAAATTTGCTGGCAAAGCCAGGCTTAGTCGCCAGAGAATATGCAGATGGGAAACGGACACTTTGGACTTCACCCGTTCGTATTTATTTGGCTTTGTCCATTATTCTATTTGGTTATATGAGTTTGACCGAAACCAGAATTTTTAGCATTACGATGGAAATTGTCCCCAAATCTGGTTATTCTGGGGACGTCTCAAAACTAGACAACGCGTCGGTTAAACTATCTCCAGAATTTAGGTTTTTTAGGCGCCAAGCAGAATTGGACCGATTAAACGCGTCTACAGACTTCGCCCGAATTGAAACATTAATGGAAGGGCGCCCTCGCCAAGTCTTCGTATTCAACGGCGATGTCTCACAATTAACCAACTTTCCGTCAGATCAATTGCTCAAATCGAGTCAATCCTGGCCAGCCGATAAAAGCCAAATCAATGCTGAACTCACAACTGAGGACCTAAGGGCGAAGGCGTTAGAAAATTATGCTCAAAAAATTTCCGAGATTGTCGATCAATATAACGACCTTCTGTTTGCGACGGAAAACCCGGAGACGATTGGCGACAGGATTCTACAATCGGAAAAACAAAATTCGCCATTGGACCTCACTCAAGAACTCCGGTTTGAAGGGATAGAGGGCGTCAAAGACGTTGCCGATGAAGCCCTTAAAATACTTGACACAAACCTCATGACATTAGGATTAACACGTTCTGATATTCATAAATTTCCGATTGAAATAAAAAATGGTTTCAATCTAGAATTAGGCCAAAGCACAGTAAACGGGGTAGAATTTACTGAAACGGATTTACGTGCGTTAGGCGTTCAAGTCCTTCGAAATCCTGCTGTTTTAAATCAAGGTATTTCGCGGTACTTACCCCGCATCATGTTCTTAATGATGCCACTTGCAGCCATAATAGGTCTTATTTTCATTCGCGGTCGAAAAACAGCATTGCTTTACGATCATTTGGTCCACGCGACTTACATCCATGCGGTCACTTTTGCTTTCTTGCTTGTTCTCATACTAATTTCCCAATGGACACCCCTTGGCGGGATGGACCAGCTTTTCCTTGTCGGGATAGTCATTTACCTGCCTCTTAGTGCCAAAAAAATGTTCAAACGAGGCTGGTTAAAAACATTTTTTGCAAGTTATAGCATCGCATTTCTTTATGGATTGACCATGTTCTTGGTCTTAACTTTACTGACGGCACAATCGCTCGTTCAAGCAGCAGATTTCGGCCAAATCTAACGAGATGACCGTAACGATGGTTTAGGCGCGCGGTCTCCAAACCACCATAACGTCGCCGCTGTGGCCGCAAAGACCGCAGCTTCCGCGATAGCTTGGTTTTGGGTTTGAACAAATATCCCAGCCGTAATGATCCAGAGAGTAAGCGTCAGGCAAGGTCTGACTAATCGCAGTAGATTTATCACCCATTGACTGGCGCGACCGCTGGCGGATTCTGCCTGTATCGAAGCTTCCAATCCCTTCCAAGACCCCGCCTGTGCCGCCAGAGCAATCTCGATTTCAGACTCTTGGGCTCTTGCTTTCATATTCAACTCATGAAGACGATATTCATGTGTCCAGCGAGCCTGTTCTTGCGCATTCTCGTCCCTGCGTTCAAAGAAGCCCGCAACGCGGCCAAGGGCGGTTCCGATAAGTCCAAAGACACCGCCTGCAGCTGCGTCTAAGCCTAGTGATATTATATCTGCCATAATTGTCTCGCTTTCTCGTCTGGCCACCACTTACGTGGTCGCCCCAGATCAATGTGAAGGAATGTGTGGTAAAAACCGAAACCTGTGAAACCTGCTTTTTGACACGCCAATAAAAGACGATGTTTGCTGTGTCCTGCGGCAGAGATATCAACCGCTAATTTCAGATGTTGAGAGAGAGGTGCACCGCCAATTCTCGCATTGTGTAAACTACAACGGTGGCCTGATAATATAACGAAAGGTCTTCCGACCTCAGATCTTGCCATTTGCAAACGGTCTAAAAACTCTGGCCAGTAATAGGTTTCACCACAATGCCTGCACGCAAATTCACTGGAATCAAAATCCAGCCAATTCCAGTGCGGTATAGGTTTCTGTTTTTCCACATATTCAAACTAAAGGGCCTTTTGAAACCGTGGACGCATAAAAAAAGCCCGCTGTAATAGCGGGCTTTTTCATATTTATTTTTCGGGAAAGACC
>CAZNXP010000190.1:0-4453 GCA_964576955.1 uncultured Algimonas sp. | reverse complement strand
TAGACAGGCTGGCTGAACATTGCCGGACGCCGCGGCTCGCAACAGAAGTTTATTCTGTTTTATTCCGCCGCGAAATTAATGATAGCAACCGGATCATGGCGGTCGGGGAATCTGTGGCGCATTTAAACTGTTTAAAAGCGCGGGGCATTATTAGCCGCCGCCGCAATGATCGCGGTCAATTTACCTATAAAACGCGACGGGATTGGGCGCTTAGTTGATAATACTGGTTAAGCCCAGGACCAGAAGCGTCAGACCAATAGCGGCTAAGCTCATCATACCATAATAATAAAAGGCGCGTTTTGCGCGGTCAATTACGCAGAGCTCTGAAGCTGGCATTCCAGATTTCAACAGGTAGTGGTCAATTAAATTCGTCATCATGTGACTCCTTGCTGACCCACTAAATAGGTGAATACGAGATGAATGTGTATTCAAGTTGGTTTCACTTAGGTGTGAGAGCGCCGAGAGCCTGCCTATAAATCGCGCGCAATATAATCATCAACAATGCGGTCTAGGACGGTCATCGGAACGGCGCCGCCGAGAAGAACCGCGTCATTGAATCGGCGGAAATCATATTTATCGCCTAATTGGCTTTCTGCCTTATCGCGCAAACGATTAATCGCAATATGCCCAACCTTATAGCCGCAAGCTTGTCCCGGCCACGCGCAATAGCGGTCAATCTCGCCGCGCACGGCATCGGGATTTGAGCCGTTATTTTCGACAAACCATTCATTGGCTTGCTGGCGGGTCCAGCGCTTCGCATGTAGCCCCGTATCAACAACGAGGCGGCAGGCGCGAAAGCCCAAGGATTGTAAATATCCCAAACGCCCTGCGGCATCATTTTCATAAACGCCAAGCTCGGCTGCGATTTGTTGCGCGTAAAGCGCCCAGCCTTCTGAATAGGCATTAAAGGCCAGCATGGAACGAATAAGCGATTGTTTAAACGTATATTCGCCTTGCCAGACATGACCCGGAATGGCTTCGTGATAGGTCAAATCGGCGAGATCAAATTTCGTGTGCAAATCCGTACTGCGCAAATTTATCCAGAAATGACCGGGTTTTGTCCCGTCCACAGAGCCCGCTCCGCCATAAGCGCCAGGCGCGCCGTCTTCGACCGAGGGGTCAATCCGCGTGACTTCCAAGAAGCCTGGCACAAGCGTTTCAAAGGCTTGCGGCATTCGCCCGCGAATATCTGTGATGACATTTTCAATGAAACTCATAATCTCGGCGCGGCCTTTATCGCCCGGCGCAAATTGATAGCGCGGGTCTTCGGCGAGAGCGGCCATGCGCTGCCCGACCCCGCCGTCCGCATATCCCAAGTCGCGCAAAATTGGGTCCATCTCCGCATGCAGCTCTTTGAGCTGGTCTAGGCCGAGTTGATGAACTTCATCTGCGCTTAGGTTGGTCGTTGTGCCCGCGCCTAAGGCCCAATCATAATAGGCTTTGCCGTCAGGTCTGGCCCAAACGCCAGCTTCGGGCTTGGCCTGAGGTCCCAGCGCATTTAAAGCCTCTATCTGGCGGTCTAATGCCGGGCCAATTTCATCTGCAGCGATGCGGACAGCTTCAGTTTCAAAGGATCCAAACTCGCTCGCCCGCGAGGTGACGGATTTGACAATACTTAGATCTTTTGGGGCTTGCGCACGGGCTGCCTGTAATTGTCCAATCGTTTTGGCCAATAGGAAATCTGGTAAGATCATCCCTTGCTCGCCGTCGCGCCTGATACGGTCCGTCTCGCCGTCTAATTGCCCTGCAAAAGCGCGCATGCGGGAGAGGTAATCTTCGGCGGCTCCTTCAGAATCAATCGTATGGGAGGAGTCTAAAAAGCTCGGAATTTCAATAAAGGCGCCGGTATTTTGCGCCGCCACATAAGGACTATTTCGATAGGACCAATTTGAATTTAATAAGGCCATATCGCCATAAGGAAAATCAAACCCTTTAGCGGCGCGTTCAAAAACAGCCGAAACAACTTCAACATCTAACGCGCCGTTGGGTGAAAGCTCCTCTGTTTTTATGGCCTTTAATTTTTTGGATAGCTTTCGTGTTTGCTTTGCAATGGCGGCTTGCCCGTCGGGGCTACGATCTGTCAGTTTAGCCCGCAGACCTGCATAGTCATCTTTATCAATTCCCATAGATGAGCTTGTTTCGGGATAGGACTGCAGCATAAACTCTTGAGCTGTTTTAAGCAGGGCAACCGCCTTGGCATCCCTCGTAATTTGTTTTTTAATCTCAGGCCCATAAGGCGGGTTATCACTTACCGGGACTCTCTCGCAGCCTATCAGGCCTAAGGCACCTAATGCGGAGGCGGATTGTAATAAATGACGACGAGATAGTGACATGAGAACGGCTCCAACTTTTGATTGTTGGAGTGTGCGTCCAAATCTTTAATATGGCAATGGTGCTGGGATAAAAGATGACGGGAGTCGTTTTCTTGTCGTAAAACGCTGTTCTTCTTAAATCTGTGCGTTAAACCTGACTACAGGCTGGTACCTGGCCGTATGTCGCCTGAAGGCCATTTAATCCAAATTTATAGGACTCACCCCATGATTTTATCTTCCAGGCGCTCTTTGCGCTTAGCACTTCTTATGTTCTCCATATCCGCGTTGAGCCTATCGGCATGTGCAACAAATTCAGATGGTGACAATACGAGCAATGGCGGTGAGCGGGCAGAGAGGCCGTCCCGGTCATCAGGCGTATTTGTTCAACCCGTTGCGCTTTTATTTGCAGATATGGATGGCAACCAGGATAAGGTCACTTCAAAGGCAGAAATGTTGGCGGGCGTTAAAGAAGAATGGAGCCGCTTTGAGCGAAACCCAAGTGCGACCGCTTTAGCAAGTTGGAGCTCTAAGACTTTAGGTTCGACAGATGCTAATCCGACATTCTTGAGTTTCGATCGCGATTTTAATGGTGTTATTACCGAAGCCGAATTCACAAGTAGGATTGACGCTCTATTTGCGCGGTTTGATAAGAATGTTGACGGCGCCGTCGACCGCTCTGAATTGGTCACTATATTTGCCGCGCCAATAGGCCGTGGACAAAATCGCGGGCAAAGAGGTGGAGACGCTGGCCAACGTGGTCAGCGCGGACAAGGTGGCCGTGGAGGTCGCGGCGGCGGTGGCGGTGGTCGTCCAACCCGCTAGTCTCTTTTAGGCACAAAAAAACCCGCCTATACGAGGCGGGTGTAATCTTTATCGGCGATTGAGCGCCTTATGAAGAGGCCGCCTCATTTGGAAGGCGCAATGTCATATTGACCAGACGCTGCCAGTTTCCAAGACTAATAAGATGCGCATATGCGACAGCGAGATAACCATTTTTGGCAAACTCCGCGAGTTTATCCGCTGGAAGGGCTTTTAGCTTATCTTCTGAAATCGCGAAGTAATCTGCAATTTTTTGACGCGGAGCAGGTGTTCCGTCGGCATTGCTGCCCTGGAAATTCATTTCCTTGGGTTCGAATAAGTCCAGAGCCTTAAAGTCATCGACCATGGCTAGAGTGGCGCGGCGGTCCCGTTCGAATCCTTGCAAGAATTGAAAAGCTTCTTTCGTATATTGCGATGTATCGTCTTTATCGAAGAACATTTTTTCAGGTTTTTTATTGGTAACGCATTCGGCTTTTTCATCAATACAGACGACGAAACGGTCACTGGCACTGTCGCTAGCGAGCACGAAAGGATAGCGGCGTGCGAAAGCTGGCATATAAAAATCAACATTGAAATTGCCGTTACTCACGAAAAGGTTTTCACCCCCTCGAATACCCATAACGGCGAGAGGTGATCTTTCTGCGCCTGCAAAAATAATCGGCATAGAGGCGGAGGCCGACCCAAATTCGGTGGCTGTTAGGGGTACAAAATGCTGTTTTGCCAAAAATTCAAATGGCTTGGAGACTTGTTTGACGCCGTATTTCGCATGATTTTCCATGCTCAATGGCACGGGCTTTTCGTAAAACATCACATTGCCAGAGACAGTTGTCGGATTGGCGTCATCTTTTTTGGCCATGATTTTTCCCTTATTGGCAGTTATAATTCTGCACATTAAAAAACTAAGCCGCGCACATAGCTGACTGAAAGACCGACTTCAACGCCGGATTGCTGTTGAACCCGCCCGCCGCAATCTCCTATAGAGGATTTATGGAAAATACAGCGGATACTGAACACCCCGAACTTTCTTTGGCTGAGCGTATAGGTCAAGCTCGCGCCATCGTGGAAGGCGCGAATGAACGCTTTACGCCCCTGCGGGCGCATGTTTTGGAACTCGTCATAGAGGATGGTAAAGCGGTAAAAGCCTATGATCTTTTGGCGCGGTTGAAGCCCGAGGTCGGCAGCCCGAAACCGCCGACGGTTTATCGGGCATTAGAGTTTCTCTCTCGGCACGGGCTTATTCACCGCGTTGAAGCCTTAAATGCCTTTATTGCCTGCGATCATAATCATGTTCACGACCATAATCATGATCACGGTGATGGGTC
>CAZNXP010000189.1:0-4460 GCA_964576955.1 uncultured Algimonas sp. | reverse complement strand
CCAACATCTGTCTCTAGGTCAGAGGGGTCACTTACGCTTAATTCCTGCATTGCGCCTGCGAGCATCTTTACAAACCCGTCGGCAATATCTTCTTGCACGCAGACCACGCGGCAGGCGGAACAGCGTTGTCCCGCGCTCTGGAAAGCAGAGGCCATAACATCGGAAATGGCTTGTTCGAGCAGGGCGGAAGAATCCACAATCATCGCATTTAACCCGCCCGTTTCCGCGATAAGCGGTAGGTCTGCCCGCTGCGTCTCCGCGAGGCTGGCCGCAATAAGTTTCGCTGTTCGCGTGGACCCTGTGAAACACACACCATCAATGCCGCTATGGCGCGTCAGATAGCTGCCTAAAGCTGCGCCGTCGCCGAGGATAAGGTGCAGCGTATTTTTTGGGACCCCAGCGCGATAAAGACAGTCGACAGCTTTATGGGCAATCAGTGGTGTTTGCTCGGCAGGTTTGGCGATGACAGTATTTCCGACGGCTAAAGACGCGGCGATTTGGCCCAAGAATATCGCCAGCGGGAAATTCCACGGGGAAATACAGGCGATGGTGCCGAGGGCTTGTCTCTCTGAAATGCGGGCGCTTTTGGCTTGTTGGGCATAATAGCGCAGGAAATCGACGGCCTCCCGAACTTCCGAAATGGCGTCTAAATAGGATTTCCCCGCTTCAAAAATTAAGAGCGAAAGATAGCTTGGCATATCCGCTTCTAAAATATCTGCGGCCCGTTCAAGGCAGTCTGCCCGCTGCGAGGCAGTGAATTTTTGAGACCATTTTGAAGATTTGGCGGATTTCACGGCGCGGTCTATATCTTGCGGAGTTGAGGGCAAATATTGCCCCACCGTTTGAGAGAGCTTTGCGGGATTGACGATAGTGAGAGGGGCGGCTTTTCTTTTGGTTTTGGCCGTAATCGCTTTAAGGGGTTTGAACGCTTTATAGGGTTCGAAGGATTGGGACAGGGTTTCCAGCTGCGTTTCAATATTGGATTGGGTGATATCAAGCCCGGCTGCGGATTGGCGGCGGCCGTCAAATAAATCGATCGGCGTAGGAATTTTTGGGTTTGCCGCCATTGTGTTTTTCTCGGCCAACGCAAGGGGGTCTTCTACAACGTCAATAGCGGGAATGCTCTCGTCAAATTGCTGGTTCACAAATGAACTATTCGCGCCATTTTCAAGCAAGCGCCTTACGAGATAGGGTAGGAGGTCTTTGTGGCTTCCGACGGGCGCATAGATGCGGCAGGGCTTGCCAGATTGTTGCATGATGTCTTCATGTAAGCCGCCGCCCATCCCGTGGAGCCGTTGAAATTCATAAGTACTATTTAGGCCTTGGCTCATGTGGAGAATTGTGGCCGCCGTATGCGCATTATGGGTCGCAAATTGCGGGTAAATCACATCGGGCGCGTCCAATAATAATCGCGCGCAAGCAGCATAGCTAATGTCGGTATTTTCTTTGCGGGTGAACACGGGATAGCTAGTCAAGCCAAGCTCTTGCGCCCGCTTTATTTCCATATCCCAATAAGCACCTTTCACAAGGCGGATGGTGATTTTACGGCCCGCATCGCGCACCGCGTCAATAAGTGCCGGAATAAGTTTGGTTGCGCGTCTTTGGTAGGCTTGCACGACAAGCCCGAGCCCGTCCCAACCCGCTAGTTCGGGTGCGCCTAGTAGAGCTTCAAAAATCAACAAGGAGACTTCAAGACGGTCACATTCTTCAGCGTCAATGGTCAGACTTAGATTGGCCGCTTTAGCAATCACCGCGAGCTCCAAAGTTTTCGCGACGAGATCAGGCACGCATGTCTCGCGTTTGGCATATTCATACCGCGGATGCAGAGCTGAGAGCTTAATTGAGATGCCAGGAGCTTGGTGAAAGCTTTGCCCGGGTACTGCGTCTTTTGCGAGATAATTGATAGAGGTGAGATAGGCTTGGAAATATCGCTCCGCATCTTCTTGGGTATAAGCCGCTTCGCCCAGCATATCATAGGAATAGCTATAGCCGCGTTCCGTAGAAGATTTTGAATTTTCTACGGCTTCTTTAATGTCGCGTCCTAAGACAAAATGCTCTCCCATAACTTTCATCGCTTGGCCAACGCCAATGGCCATGGCGCGGTCGCCTAGGCGAGCCAGCAGATTTTGAGCCTCTGTCCCGTCCGTTGTTTTTATCCATTTTTTTGTAAAGCGAAGACCAGATGTAGCTTGGTTGACCCAAAAATTATCGCTTTGTTTGGCATGGGCTGCCCAATCTGCATTATTTAATTTATCGCGCATCAAAATGCGGCCCGTCATGAAGTCGGGGGTGCGTATCAATGATTCTGCAAGACGCATGAGCGTCAGCCCCTCCTGTGAGGAGAGATCATATTCCAACAGGAAAGAATCGATGAGATTGATGTTGTCAGGCTCTGCTCTTAACTGGGTCACAGACTCCGCGGCAGAGCTTTGGATCGCGGCTCGGTCTGCCGGCGATAAGTCACAAAGACCGATTAATTGCTGCAAGAGCGCCGCTTCATCCACCAAGTAATAGTCTGAAAGCGGTCCAAATTGATCAGAGAGAGCGGCCATCACCATGTCCTAGAATCTTTTGCAGTCTGAGGATTATCTCAATTTTGAAAAGGAAATGGGACTTTATTTTGAAAGAATATATATCTAAAAGACCTCAGTTTTTATTATATTTAGGTCAAAAGGCTTCAATATGCGAAATTTTAAATCTTTAGATAATGTCGACCGGAATATATTGCATGAAATCCAACGTGATGGCCGAATAGCCTTCGTCGATTTGGCAGAAAAAGTGGGATTAAGTAAATCGCCTTGTCTGAAACGGCTCAGAGCGCTTGAAAAAGAGGGCTATATTAAGGGCTACCGCGCCGAATTAGATGCCAATAAAATTGAGCAAGGCTATCTTGTGTATATGCAAGTCAAACTCCGTTCGACGAACCGGGATGCTTTGCGAAGGTTTAATCAAGCCGTGCAGGATGTGAAAGAAATCATGTCCTGCGATATGATGTCGGGGGGTTATGATTATCTCTTGAAAGTTCGCACGCGAGATATGCACGCCTATCGTGAGCTCTTGGGGGATGTGTTATCCGTGCTGCCGGGTATAGATCAAAGCTCTTCCTTCCCTGTGATGGAGCAAGTCAAAGAAACATCCTATCTCGTTGTTGAACCTTTTGTGAGTGATTAGGTCGCAGCTTGCGATATAAAAATCCTAGGCCTAAACGATTTTAATGATTTATTGGAAATTACGAAAACCCGTGAGGAAAAGTAATTTTAGTCAATTCGCGTTTTTATTGGCGTTAGTCTCTTTGCCAATAAGTCCAGCCTTTGGCCAGAGTGGGCCGCCCGATCAAGAGCCAGCAATCAATAGAGATGTTGACGTAAATTTTTTTTCAGATGCGCGCATTCGTTACCAATCCATTTCTCAAAATAATATTGACGACACTGCAGAGGCGCTCACATTCAGAGTTAAGGCAGGCTTAGAGTTTGAATTTGCGGATTGGCTGTCAGCTTTAGTCGAAGTTGAAGGCGGCGAGTCATTTATCGATGATTTCGATGATACGGTAAATGGCCGCTTCGATGTCCCCATTATTCCAGACCGGAGTCAATTGGAGCTCAACCGGTTGCAGGTGCAAAGTGAAATTGAAGGGTTTCGCGTCACAGTGGGGCGGCAAGACCTCGCACTGGATAATTGGCGCTTTCTGGGCAATTGGCAGTTCAGGCAAAATGACCAGACATTTGATGCCGCGCGGCTTGAAACAAACCTCTTAGGCGGACGGTTGAACCTCGGTTATATCGACAAGGTTCACCGGCATTTTGGCAGCGATAGTCCTGTTGGAGAATTTTCAGGCGAGTCTTACATCGTGAATTATTCGCGGCCGCTACTCACGGGACGGCTTTCTTTGTTTCATTATGCTTTAGATTTAGAAACGGGTCCTGACGCGGCTCCAATAGATACATTTTCGACGGTGACGAGCGGCGCGAGATGGCATGGCCGGAGGCATTGGGGGGAATCGGGCGTGGCGTGGGATCTGTCTGCCGCTCGGCAATCTGATTTCGCGAACAATCCTGACAGCTTTGAAGCGTATTATGCTGACCTGAGCCTCGGATTTGAGCATAAAAATCTCGAACTTGATCTCGGCCTTGAGGTTTTCGGCAGCGATGACGGTATTTCCGTTCAAACGCCGCTGGGGACATTGCACGATTTTCAGGGCGTAACGGATAGGTTTTTTACAATCCCGCCAGACGGTCTGCTGGATTATCACCTAGATATTGATGTCGATTTAGGAGATTGGGGGCCGCTGGAGCGTGTGACGTTAAATACGGGTTTTCATCAGTTTACATCAGAGCGCTCCAGACGGGACTATGGCTATGAGTTTAATCTGGGGCTATCCGGAAGAATAAAGGACGTCACATTACTGTTTGAATATGGAGATTATAATACGCAGGCCCTTGAGGCGGATAGCGGCTTATTTG
>CAZNXP010000188.1:0-4470 GCA_964576955.1 uncultured Algimonas sp. | reverse complement strand
CGTGACTTACCCGTTTCCACCATATCTAAGTCTAACGGCATCAGCTCAGTGGAGCTAATTTTCGTGCGCGGTTTCTCAAAACGAGTCAACATACCGTCAATAACGGCTAGCATTTTCCCGCCAGCTGCGAGTTGCCCCAAAACGGCATCGGGTTCGGCGCGCAAGCCATAACCTACAACGATGCGATCAAACGGCGCCTGCCCCGGCCAGCCATAGCGACCGTCCCCATGGCGCGTCACAACATTATAAATATCAACTTTGCGAAACCGCTCATCGGCTTCTCGGATAAGCGTTTTATACCTCTCAACCGTGTAAATACGGGTCGCCATATTCGCTAATATGGCCGCCAAATAGCCACTCCCCAGACCGAGCGTGAGGACCTTATGGTCTGGTTTCACCTCTAGCATTTGGGCCATTACGGCCCCGGTCATAGGCGGCGGCAAGGTTTGGCCACAGGCGATTGGAATATTCACGGACTCATAAGCAGAACCGCTTTTCTCTTGCGGTACAAAATGTCGGCGCGGGGCGAGTTCAATGGCCCGCAACACAGCGTTGGAGGAAATACCGCGGCGTCGCAGCCGCATAATCATATCAATTAAGCCAGGGTCTATGCTCATCCGTTGAAGGTGGACAGGCTGTCCTCATGCGTCAAATTGATGTGGAGGGGCGTGACACTGATATAGCCATCATAAATCGCGCGCAAATCTGTTCCATCGGGCGGATTAGATTTCTGCGCGCCATAGGTCATCCACAGATACTCCCAACCACGGGGATGGCGACGGCGGTCAACGCCTGACATTTCATAATCTCGATGACCTTGTCGCGTATATTGCAGTCCCTTCACGGCGTCAGGGGCCGTATCCGGAAAATTGACGTTCAGCACCACATTCGGTGCCCAGCCTTTTTCTAGCAGCATTTTGATTGTAGCCGGCCCATGCGACAAAACCGTGTCCCAAGGCAGGCTTTGCGCGTCCTGAAACCCGCGTGCCAGCGATAAGGCTATAGACGGCACGCCCATTTGCATGCCCTGGAAAGCGCCAGCGACCGTGCCTGAAAAGGTAACGTCTTCGGCCAAGTTCTGACCCCGATTGACACCTGACAAAATCAAATCCGGCGGACTGTCGGGCATCAAGGCTTTTAGCGCCACGATGACGGAATCTGTTGGCGTACCTGAAACAGAATAGACTTTGTCTTCTAACTTTCGCAATCGGACGGGTTCATGCAGGGAAACCTTCCGCGACGTGGCCGATTGCTCGTTATGCGGCGCGCATATCCACACATCGTCAGACAGCTGCAACGCAATTTCGCGCAGGATGGACATGCCTTTGGCATTCACGCCATCATCATTGGTAAGAAGGATTTTCACCCTATAACCTCAAGACCGCCCATATAGGGCACAAGGGCTTCAGGCACCGTAATCGTCCCATCTTCATTCTGATAGTTCTCAAGAACGGCAACGAGTGTCCGTCCCACGGCTAAGCCAGACCCGTTGAGTGTATGGACAAAGCGATTATCTTTCGGCGCGTGCTTATAGCGCGCGTTCATGCGGCGCGCTTGGAAATCTCCGCAATTACTAATGGAGCTGATTTCGCGGTAAGTATCTTGGCTCGGCAGCCACACCTCTATGTCAAAAGTCTTGCGCGCGCCGAATCCGAGATCGCCTGTGCAAAGTTCAACAACGCGGTAAGGCAGGTCCAGTTTTTGCAAAACGGCCTCGGCGCAGCGCAGCATATTCTTATGCTCGGCATCAGAATCCTCTGGCTTACAGATTGTCACCAGCTCGACCTTATTGAATTGATGTTGCCGGATCATGCCCTTGGTATCGCGGCCTGCTGCCCCCGCCTCGGAACGGAAACAAGGCGTATGCGCTGTCATGCGATGTGGAAGTGTATCAGCATCCAGAATGCTCTCACGGACCGTATTGGTTAGGGACACCTCGGAGGTCGGGATGAGATAATGATCATCACCGGCTTTATAGAGATCTTCTGCAAACTTGGGCAGCTGGCCTGTTCCATGGAGTGCCTTTGGCCATACGAGAAATGGCGGGCTTGTTTCCTCAAATCCCTCCGCCGTTTGCATATCTAACATCAGGGCTGCGAGCGCGCGATCCATACGGCTCAAAGCACCGCGCAGTACCACAAAGCGGCTCCCGCTCATTTTCGCAGCTGTTTCAAAATCCATTTGGCCCAAAGCGGCCCCAAGGTCGTCATGGCCCTTGGGTTCGAAATCGAAACTGCGAGGCGTACCCCATTTGGACAATTCGACATTATCCTCTTCGCTCTCCCCGTCAGGCACTTCATGAAAAGGAAGGTTCGGCAAGCTCGCGAGCTTATCATCCAAGACGGCTTTTTCGCTCTCGACCTGCGCGCCCATGGCGGCGATGACATTTTTCGCGCCTGCAACTTCTGTCTTGAGGCGTTCCGCTTCCTCCTTATCGCCCTTCCCCATAGCTGCGCCGATTTGCTTTGACGCTTTATTCCGCGCCGCTTCGGCCTCTTGAACAACCTGCATCGCTTTGCGGATAAGCTTATCCTGATCGAGGATATTTTTCGATTGCGGCTCTAACCCACGCTTGGCCCAAAGACGGTCAAATTCTTCAGGGTTTTCGCGAATGGCTTTAATATCAAACATGGACTGGGCTTTACAAATATAATCAAGTTTCGCCCGCTATAGTGCGCGTCGCGGCAGGGGTAAAGCAAAGGCTGCGGCCTCTTTTACTGGCGACTGTCACATAGGGTTGCCTGTCGTCAGCCCATCAACAGCCTCGGCATTGTCTAAAGCTGGAAACAGGGTCATAATGCGGCATGTTGTCTCGCCTACTCCTTATGCGTCATGCAAAATCCTCTTGGTCCGATGGGTCTTTAAGTGACCATGAGCGGCCCTTGAATGAACGGGGTAAGCGCGCGGCGACAACAATGGGGAATGTCCTGACAGCACGCGGATATGCCCCCGACATCATCTGGTCCTCTGACTCAACACGCACGCGCGAGACGGCCATGCGCTTAATACGGGCTATTCCAGGGCCGCAAACCATCAATTATTCACCCGATTTCTATCACGCGAGCCTCGAAACCGTCTTACAGGTTTGCGGCAAAGCCGTAGAGCCAGAGGGAAGCTTAATGCTGCTCGGCCACAACCCAGGTTGGGGTCAGCTCCATCATTACTTCACGGGACAAACCCATGAGTATCCAACGGGCGCCTGCACGGTCCTCACCCGTAAGAAAAACGGCATATCGGATTGGCTGGACCCAGCTGCTTGGACTTTTACGGATTTGATTCTGCCGCGAGACTTAGAGGCATGAGCAAACAAATAGCCCGAGGCCTTTGGCGATTTACGCGGGCTTTCCTATTTTACCCAGCCGCAATCGGCGCGATGATTTGGTTGGTTCTAACCAATCAGCATTGGATTTGGGGAGTCGGCGTTTTGGCGGCGGTCTTAATCTTGGACCCAATTTACCGGATTATGCTCTCCAGTATTCTCTCATGGCGGCCACATAAAGATTGATAGCCATCAATCCGTTGAGAGTCACATTTGCAACTTATTTACCATAGAAATAATAAATACAACTTTTGCTTGACCAAATACAACCTATAGTGCATTAGAGAATCGTCTTCCGTACTCTGCATCAGTTGAAGCGAAGACAAAGGATCGCCCCCATCCCAATGCGATTCTCAAAAGGTGGATTGGTCCCTGACTATACACATCCCGGCTTCACACACCAGTGTAGTCAGAGACCAATCGCCGACTGAATTATCCCAATTTACCGCCGAAGCTAAATAAAGTGTCTTCTTTGCGAAGAACAAAAAGAAGAAGCATGGCCCCGATAGTCGGAACGGCTGCTAAAAATAGGCGCGTCGGACCTTCATATGGCGGCAAAAGTTACGCGGCCTGCCCGCGCAAACGCGCTTGAGCTTTTTCCGCACCGAGTAACTGCAACATATCATTCATCGACGGACCATGTTGTTGTCCCGTTAGGGCCAAGCGTAGCGGCATGAACAGTGTTTTGCCTTTGCGGCCTGTTGCCTCTTTCAAATGCGAAATCAAAGCCGACCACGTTTCAGAGGTGACAGTTTCGGGCAAGAACTCAGCAGCCGCTTCGCAAAAGGCTTTGTCGTCCTCCGCAATCGTTCCAGACATGGGCTTAAGAACAATATCGGCCCATTCATCCACATCAGAAATTTTCTCAATATTGGCCCGGACGATATTCCAGAAATCTTCATCACCTGAAATGCGATCTTTGACATCCGCATAAGGCATATCATGTAAGAGTTTTGCATTAAGCGCGGTCAGGTCTTTTTCGTCAAAACGTGCTGGTGCACGGCCAATTTTTGAGAATGAGAATTCTTCCCCAAGCTCTTGTAAAGACGTCCGAATTTCAACTGAATCAGAGGTTCCAATCTTCGACAGCAAGGACGCAATCGCCATAGGCTCAATACCTTGCTGCCGCAATTCCCCCATTGAGAGCGAGC
>CAZNXP010000187.1:0-4484 GCA_964576955.1 uncultured Algimonas sp. | reverse complement strand
TAGCCAAAAACTGCGCCATCATCGGTGTGAGCTTATGGGCTTTTTCGGGTTTTGGAACTTGTGCGGTCATGGATCTAAACTGACAGAATTCTAGTGTTGGCGATAGTCAACAAATGCGCCCCAAGACGGTATTCCATCGTCATCAATACCATCTGTAAACTGAGACTTAGCCCCAATAATGGCGAATATAAGGGCCGGGATGCCAAACAAACCTGTGAGGATAAAGAAGGTTTCATAGCCGACGGCATCAGCTAATTTTCCTGAAAGGCCAGCCAATGATTTTCCATAAAAAGCGAACAGCGAAGAGAGCAGCGCATATTGTGTCGCGGACATTTTCTTATTCGTCATAATCGACATGAAAGCGATAAATACGGACCCAGCAAAACCCGCCGCGATATTATCAGAGCCAATGGTCACAAATAAATATGCCGCGCGCGGTGTTTCAACCTGTGCCAGCCATGCAAAAGCTAGGTTTGTTAGAACTGTTAGAACTGCGCCAATAATCATCGCGTGGGCCAAGCCTCGGCGCGTTGCAATGAGTCCGCCTAAGAAAGCCCCGATAATTAAAACCGTAATGCCAAACATTCCTTTCACAGTCCCAATGGTAGATTTGTCATATCCTAAATCAATATAGAGCGGACCCGTCATAACCCCCATCGTCGTGTCTGAAATTCGGTAGCTCACAACCATGGCTAAGATTAGGAGCGCCCAAATGCCTGTTCGCCGAACGATATCAGCAAAATCACCAAGAATAGGAACGGCATAGATGGTTTCGTTTTCTAATTGTCGTTTACCATATGGGGTAACAAACCAACCCAACAAGATAAAAGGGACAAATAATATAAATGTGAAAACACCTCCCAAAACATCAACAGGGACAGCGGAAAACGCTGAACCGACGAAGCTAATTAAAACGCGCAGCCACCCACCTTCATTTAGTCCGAGCCAAAACAAACCTGCGAGAAGGACTAATGTCACCAGTCCAAGTATAAGTCCGAGAATGGGCCGAACCTCGCTTGTTTTTGGCTTTGAAACATCTGGGGCCCAAAGCGGCGTCGACGCCCCAATAATGGCAACACCACCAATGATTAAATAGGTAAGACCAAAACCGCCTAGATCAGCGATAAAGAGGCCGCCCGTTACGGCGATAATCATACCGATGCGATAACCCAGCTGATAAATGGCGCTGACCATGGCTTGTTCAGCATTGGACGTATTATCAACCCGCCACGCATCCACGCAGATATCCAAAGTTGCGGAAGAAAAAGCAATGAGCACCGCGCAGACCGCAACGGTTTGGAGATCCTCTGCAGGGTTTTGGAGTGACATAGCAAACATAGCCAGCGCCGTTCCCAAAATTGCAAATAATGTCCAACCTCGGCGGTTACCGAGCCAAGCTGAAAAACCTGGGATGCGAACCCGGTCGACAAGCGGGGCCCAAAGAAATTTCAAACTATAGGCAAAACCAACCCAAACGAAAAACCCAATCGTTGAACGCGAGACATCCGCTTCCCGAAGCCATATTGATAGGACTTGGTAGACTAACATGATCGGCAGCCCGGCGCTCGCACCTAATAAGAGCATGGCGACATTGCGCGGACTCTCTATGACGGCATGCATGGTCTCGGCATAACCAGAGAATGGGTGTGATTTTGGGGATGTGTCCATATACCCCGCCTAGCCTAGGCAGGGCGCAGACAAAAGGGCCGCTTTGCGGCCCTTTTGAGAAAAGTTCAGCGAATTTGGGCGGTTTTAGGCCGCTTGGGCGAGCCGTGCTTTTGCGTCTTCACTGGTCCAATCCCGGACTTTTTCGGATAATTCTTCGGCGCTGACCGGTTTCGTCATGAAATCATTCATGCCAGAGTCAAAACAGGCATTTCTATCATCGTCGAACGCGTTGGCGGTAAGAGCGATGATGGGAAGCGTGCGGCCGACATTGGAAAGGCTGCGGATCTTCCGCGTGGCTTCCAAGCCGTCCATATTTGGCATGCGCATATCCATAAAGATCAAATCATAACGCGATGTTTTCATGGCTTCGACAGCGAGCGCGCCGTCTTCTACCGTATCAACACTATGGCCTTCGGCCTCTAGAAGTGTGCGAGTCAAAAGCGCATTAATGGCATTATCTTCTGCGAGGAGAATGCGGATTTGGCCGCCCTGCTCGGGTTTTTCTGTCTCTTCGGTCATGAGGACAATCTCTTCCTCAGGCTCATCAGCCTCGACAACGCCCTCTGCGCCGACGGCTTTGGCGATAACGGCGTCCCGCCAATTATTGCCAAGAACAGCGGACTCGTCTTCAATCGGAAGGGCCCGGCGTTCGAATTCCCGTCTGTCCTCCGATGCCTGCGCCACAGGAGGCGGCGTCATATCAATGGCCTCAGCTGCGGCCGGGGCAGCAGGAGGGGATGTGTCCGTTAAAGCGTAATTTGCATCCGACGGAATATCGATCTGGGGGATTTCAATTTCTGGCAAAGCGGCAGTTGGAGCCGGTTCTAAGGGGGCTTGCTCAATAGGGGCTTGTTGTACCTCAGCCTGTTGGAGAGGCGTTTCAGCAAAAGCTGGCGTCTCTATTACTTGCTCCTGCATTTGCGCAGGCGTATCTACGGGCTCTCTATAAACTGCAGTTTCGGGCTCGGCGTGAGCCGGCGGAGCGTCATAAGCGGGCGCCTGTTGCGCAGCAGCAGCTGGTTGTTCGGTGGCCTCAAAAGACGTTTCGGCTGGGGCCATGGTTGTAGCTGGATCGGGTTCAGGGGACTGCGCAAACATAGTCACATTTCGCGCCAGCGCGAAAGCATTGCCATCCGCTAAGGTCTGTTCCATCCAATCATAAACCTGTTCACTGCCGTCTGGGCCAGCAATGCGGGTTTCAAACCGATATGGAGCCGCGCCGCCGCCTTGCGGAGCGGGCCATCCCCCGATCGCATTTCCGCGCCAATTTTCGACCTGTCCGCCATAGAGCGCCAAAAAGGCGGCGTTGACGAACAAGACGCGGCCTTGCGCATCGCGCTTGATCGCCGGATCAGGCCAAGGCCAAAATTGTGCTGCAAAAATGTCGTCTGGTGACATGACTTATCCTCGAATTTACCGTTTTCGAAGATTTGAGATCACGAATCACGGCCAGCCTTTGACAGGCATACTAGGTAATATGGAGGTTTAATCTAAAAGAACGGTTACCACTGGGTGTTAAATCTCAGCTTTTTATCGCTTTTTGAAAAGGTTTTATTAAGGAATTTTGCGCCGAAATCCTTGATTTTCTTAGCTATAAAAGGGGTTTCGGGGCGATTGAGGGGTAGGTTTAGCGCGAATTTGGCCGGATGGCTGGCTCGAAACCAAGCCTGTACGGGCCCGGCGATGAGACAAAGCTTCCGCAATGTGCAAGCGGTGGACACGTTCTGAGCCCGCAAGGTCAGCAAGCGTTCGCGCCACGCGCAAAACACGGTGATAGCCCCGCGCCGTGAGGCCCAAAGTCTCCGCAGCCTGAATCAAGAGCTTTTGGCCGTCAGCGTCGGGTTCAGAAACGCGCTCCAATACCACTTGGCTCAGCGCCGCATTGACGACCCCCTCATTTCGCTCCATCTGCCGCGCCCGCGCGGCGGCCACGCGCGCGGCAATTTCCTCTGTGCCTTCGGGCGCAGGCGGCAGGGCCAAATCTGCGGGCGTTACGGCAGGCACATCAATTTGAATATCAATGCGGTCCATGAACGGTCCCGAGACCCGGGCCTGATAATCGGCGGCGCAGCGCACCCCGCGGCGGCAAGCCACGCCATCCGCCCCGCCGCTACCACATCTACATGGGTTCATCGCAGCAATAAGCTGGAACCGTGCGGGATAAGAGACATGGGCATTGGCGCGCGCGACGGAAATTTCGCCTGTCTCCAACGGTTGGCGCAGGCTGTCTAAAACTTGGGGCGTAAATTCTGGCAGCTCATCCAAAAATAAGACGCCCCGATGAGCAAGCGAGGCCTCGCCCGGTTTGGCTTTCGCCCCGCCGCCGACCATGGCGGCCATACTGGCAGAGTGGTGGGGCGAGCGGAAAGGCCGCGCGCGGGAGAGCTCCCCCTTGTGCAGCAGCCCAGCCACGGAATGTACCATAGAGACATCGAGCAATTCATTGGCGGCCAGCGGCGGCAAAAGCCCCGGCATGCGCGCGGCGAGCATTGATTTGCCTGAGCCCGGCGGGCCGACCATGAGCAAATTATGCCCGCCTGCCGCCGCAACTTCGAGGGCACGTTTAGCGGTTTCCTGTCCGCGCACATCGCGTATATCAAGCTGACTGACAGGCTCTAACATTTGGCCCGCCACGGGGCGCGGCAAAACTTGCGTGCCTTTAAAATGATTGATGAGCTGTACCAATGACTGCGGCGCGAGCAAAGGGAGATCCCCTGCCCACGCCGCTTCTGCCCCATTGGGCTCGGGGCAAATCAATCCCAGCTCATGCGTATTGGCCATCACAGCGGCAGGCAGCGCGCCCGGCACAGCGCAAA
>CAZNXP010000186.1:0-4496 GCA_964576955.1 uncultured Algimonas sp. | reverse complement strand
CGACCTACCAGTTAGAGTTGCCAGAAGTGTCTGAGGAGATGCTAAATGAGACGCTCGGCATCATGCGCGAAACGGCAGAACGGCTCACGCTTGCCCCAGACGCAATCGATAAAGAACGCGGCGTCATCCAAGCCGAACGGCGTGCGCGGTCCAACCCAGGGTTTAAAGCCTTCTTAGATCAACTCGATTTTTATGCAGGTCACACGATTTTACCTGACCGTCTGCCAATCGGGACCGAAGAAACGATTAATAGCGTCACGCCAGAGCAGTTTCGAGACTTTTACAAGCGCTATTACCGCCCCGAAAAGACTTTCATTACCCTCGTCGGGGATATGAAACTGGGATTTGCCGTTCAAAAGATTGAAGAGTTCTTTGGAGATTGGACGAATCCAGATGGCGTCGAGGCGGGGGTCAATATTGAGATTGATTCGGCCGCTATTACGATACCGCGCACGCGCATTTATGCTGATCCAGAAATTCAAACCTCTGTCAGCCTATCTGTGATGCAGCCTTATGAAGAGGAAATGGATACGGTCGCTAATCGCAAAGACAGTCTCATTGAAGGTCTTGGGAACCGCATTTTGAACCGGCGTCTCGGTAAAATGGCGCGCCTTGCAGACTCATCCTTCATAACGGCAGGTGTCGGGCGGAGTAATTTCTTCGATGTTGCGCAGCTCTCGTCGCTAACCGTGAACTCGCAACCCGAAAATTGGGCCGAAGCCATCGCGCAGGGCGAGCAGGCCCTTAGGCAAGCCCTAGAGTTTGGGTTTTCCCAAGCAGAATTGGACGAACAGCTCGCCAATATCGAAAATTCGTTAAAAGTGAGCGTTCAAACCTCTCCGACACGCCGCACGCCGCGCTTGGCGCGCCAGATTATGGGGGCGTTTGGGGGCGAATCCGTTGTGACCACGCCGCAAACTGGCCTTGATCGTTTCTTGGCCAGCAAGCCAGACATCACGCTTGAGGCTGTGACAAAAGCCTTCCGTGAGGGCTGGGAAGGGATAGAGGCCGCGCCTCAGCTCTATATGCAAAACTCACTGACAATAGAGGACGGCGAAACCAAGCTGGAAGCCGCCTATGCCGCGTCAAAGGCCACAGCCGTGGAAGCGCGTGCGGATGAGGCGAGCCTAACATTTGCCTATGAGGATTTCGGTCCAGCAGGAAAAGTGGCGGAACGGTCCCGCCTAGAGGATTTAGATGCGACTTTGATTCGGTTCGAAAACAATGTCCGCCTAAATATGAAAAAGACGGATTTTGAAGATAATGTTATTCGCTTGTCCGCCCGTGTGGGCGCCGGGACTTTATCGGCGCCGACTGATGTGGCTCCCGGTTTTCAGACCTATGCGTCCAATATGCTGTCTCTGTCAGGTCTTGGAAAACATAAGGTGGATGATATTGCGACGATTATGGCCGGTAAATCTGTGGGCGTAGGGCGCGGCCTTGGCAGCACAACCACAACCCTTGGAGGATCAACCACGCCCGAGGATTTGGCTCTGCAGCTTAAACTGATGACGGCCTATGCGGTTGACCCAGCCTATCGCCCCGAAGCGCAAGCGCAATATGATAAATATATCAAATCCTGGTATCCCACGCTCGATTCAACGCCCGGCGGCGTTGCAAGCCGTGATATTGCCCGGATTTTACGCTCGGGTGATACGCGTTGGGGCGTGCCCGCCGAAGCTGAGCTTTTGGATGTGAATTTTGATCTCATTAAAACTTGGATGGATGAAAATGTACAAAACGGCGCGATAGAGCTGACCGTTGTGGGGGATATTGATGAAGATAAGGTCATAAAAGCCGTGGCTGAAACCTTTGGTGCGCTGCCTGAACGCCCAGCTGACCCTTACCGCCCTGATGCCTCCCTGACGGAGATAAAATTCCCAGCTGGCAAAACAGAGCCTATTGTTTTGACCCATGCTGGTGATGCTGAAACCGCGCGGCTTTATCTTTATTGGCCAGCGCCAGATGCGTCTGACGCTAAACTCTCCAGAGAAACGCAAATGTTATCCAATCTGTTTGAGTTACGATTGGTCGAGGTGCTCAGGGAAGATGAGGGCGCAACATATTCGCCGGGCGTGTCCCGGTCTGGGGGACGCCTCTATCCCAATTATGGATATATCGGCGCGCAATTAGAGGTCAGCCCTGACAGGATTGACGAGATGGCCGATAAAATACGGGAAGTCGCTGCTGAATTCCAATCTGGCGACATTGATCCCGATGTCTTTGACCGGGCGATAAAGCCAACGCTTGAGAATCTTGAAACCAGTCTTGAAAGTAATGGGTTATGGATGAGTGTTCTCAGCCAAGCTCAAACGGACCCTGAGGTCGTCGCCCGCTTCCGTACGCGAGACGAAGCGTATCGGAATATGACACTGGGCGACTTAAAACCAATCGCAAAACAGGTTTTTATCCCAAAAGACTCGTTGGAAATCCAAATCTTGCCTGAAAGCAAATAGAGCGCAATTTTGTAAAATTCCTATGTGCGCGCAGTTAGGTAATTGAAAATAAACTCTTTTTTATAAGGCTCTCTTAAGAATTAAGGGGCCATTAACCATAAATCACGCCTTATTGTTCTAACATCGGACAGGGCTATGGGCTTGGCAGTTCAAATGCACGGTTACCCCCAAATAATCACCGCACTGTTTCAATCTGAACACCGCGGCAAATTTGGAGTTGGATGATGAAACGGACCTTTAATCAGACTTTAGCAGCTTATAAAAAAGATACTGCCGGAAATATGGGCATGATGCTGGCTGTTTCGACGGCTGCTTTAATCGGCTTCCTTGCTGTTGCCGTGGATTTGACGAACGCATTTTCAGCAAAACAACGTTTACAGGACACAACAGATGCGGTGGCACTCTTAGCCGCTCAAGATAAATCGTTGGATACGCCCGCGAAGCTACAAGAAGCTGCACAGGCCCTTTATGACGCAACTTATACCGGAGATACGGGCTTTCGAATCGAAATCGAAGAAATTATTCGCGTTGGTGATGACGTGACTGTTGTTGCCAAAAACAATATTGACGCAAATTTCGCTCAGATATTTAATATTGGAAATCTGGATGTCGGTGTGCGTTCAACCGCTTCCTATTCCGAGTTATCTTTAGATGTTGCGCTTGTTTTGGACTCAACTGGGTCTATGCGCGAAACTATCAACGGCTCTCGCGGACAAACGAAACTTGCGGGTCTTCAGGACGCGGCGAATAACCTAATCGATATCTTCGACAATACGGACAATGATAATATTCGGTTATCTGTCGTGCCATTCTCCCAATATATGAATGTCGGCGAGACAAATAGCCGTGCAGGTTGGTTGGATTTAAATCCGGCTCAAGAAGCCAATTGGGAAGGATGTGTCGGCTCTCGCTTGAATGGGCAAGACGAGTCTCCAAATGAAGCGGGCGGCTTAATCCCAGCCCTTACAACGGTTGATTGCGCCTCAGAAATCTTACCTCTAACGAATAATATGCGGCGTGCTCGCACATCAGTAAATAACTTCGAAGCGCGGGGCTGGACTTATATCCCATCTGGCATTGTTTGGGGGTGGAGAACATTGGAAGGCCAATTGCCGAAGCGCGTTCCTGCGGCGCCATCTTCAACATCAGAGCATAGAAAAGTTATGGTTATCATGACGGACGGCGAAAATACACGCTCAAAGTCGGGTTTGACACATGAAGGCCAGAATATCCAAGCCGCTAATTCTAAGACAGCTGATCTGTGTGCGGATGTAAAACGTGATGATATTGAGGTTTACACTATTGCTTATGGGTTGAGCGATAATACGACGCTTAATCTACTTCAGGATTGTGCGAGTGATTCAAGTAAGTTCTTCAACGCCCAAACCAACACGGCACTTTCATCTGCCTTTGCGCAGATCGGTAGTGAGCTAACGGTTCTTAGAATCACGTCATAAGATTTGAATTAGTTCAAAATAAAAGCCGCTCTCAAAAGAGGGCGGCTTTTTTATGCGTATTATTGGAGGTGGTTTTTAATAAGCTTCCGGCCCAGCCAATATTTTATCTGCGGGGCATTCATAAACGAGGCCTTCTTCTGTTCCCTGCACCGCTAAAAGCTGCATATGGAATAAGAGGGTGGACCCGCCCGGAATTCCGCCGCGGCCATTATCGCCGTAAGCCAAATCTGAATTGATATAAAGCGTGCGGGCTTCGCAAACTTTCATTTCGCCAAGCGCTTCATTCCAGCCTTTAATAAAGCCATTAGACGGGCCTTCGAGAGGTCTTCCTCTGCTATAAGAACTATCAAAAGTGTCGCCATTAATAAAAAAGCCGTGGTAATTAGCGGCAATGCCCTGTCCGGGCGCAGCTGACGCGCCGTTTTCTAAGCCAGCTTGGACCACTTTATATTGAAGGCCAGATTCTGACGTAACGACGCCTTCCAAGCCGGCGTTATTTTTAAGATAGGCTGCGCCAATGGCTGCGGATAATTTAGAGCCTTGTGCTGCAGTCTCGTTTAAAGTTTTTGCCTGAGATTCAAGC
>CAZNXP010000185.1:0-4498 GCA_964576955.1 uncultured Algimonas sp. | reverse complement strand
GAATTATTGCCGATAGGGATGACTCAGTTAACTCTTGCAATCAAGCCCCCGCCGCCAATAATGCGATTTTACGAATAGTCATGGAAAACTCCTTATACGTTTTTTCCGGCAGAATTATTGCCGATAGGGATGACTCAGTTAACTCTTGCAATCAAGCCCCCGCCGCGAGGTTCACGGTCTTTTGTTCAAAAGCCGACCAATCATCTGACTCTGCAATGGGCTTCCATATTTCCCCAATCTCCTCATAAAGCAGGGAGTTTGGTGTATCTGTCTTAGGCCGTTCCGAGACAACATCAAAGGCTTTCAACCGCGCATCCCATTCCGCATCATAAGTTCCAATTTGATCTTTCGCGCTGCGGCTCGCCCCGCCTTGCCAATCATGCCAAAATTCTGGCCACGGCACTTGGCTCTCTTTGAGATAGATAAATAAGGCGCGAACGAATGCCGTATCCGTTTCCTCATTTTCTGGCGCAATCCCTAGCCTGCGAAACACATGGCGGTTCAGGGCGCTTTGATAGCGCGGCGCAAATTCATTGAGGCTCTCAATCAATGTTGCGTCTTCGCAAATCAAAGAGAGCGACTGTGCTAATTGCGCGAGGTTCCAAGACATAGCTTCGGGCTGACGGCCAAAAGCATAGAGCCCATTATAATCAAAATAGGCGGCTGTATATGCGGGGTCGAGCGTGGGGAGAAAACGGTAAGGCCCGTAATCAAAACTCTCCCCCGTAATATTCATATTATCCGTATTCATCACCCCGTGGACAAAGCCTGCCGCCATCCAGCTCGCAACTGTGTCAGCGCTTGCACTGACAACGCGGTCAAACATCTCCTCAGGCAAGGTCGTATCTGGATAAAAATACCGACTGCAATAATCGCAAAGCCGTTCTAGCCCCTCAAGATTTCCGAAAAAGGCCTGACGTTGAAATGTGCCGAACCGAATATGACTATGGGATAATCTCGTCAGAACGGCCGCCCGTGTTGGCGAAGGCTCATCCTGCCGTATCAACGCCTCATCCGTCTCAATCAAAGCAAAGGCCCGGCTCGTATTCACACCCATGCTATTCAAATAACGGGCCGCCAAAACCTCTCTGACCCCGCCGAGCAGCGTCAAGCGGCCATCCCCTCGCCGAGAATAAGGCGTGGTGCCGGAGCCTTTGGTTCCTAGATCTAAGAGCTTTCCATCCGCTTCACATTGCGCAAATAAAAATCCTCGGCCATCGCCGATATCAGGATTATATTGCCGAAATTGATGCCCGTGATATCTCAGCGCTAAGGGCTGACTGAGGCTGCCTTCCAACGGCTCGAACCTCAGGAAATGCGAGACCACCTGCTCAGGCGATAAGTCCAAGCCAACCGCGTTTGCCAAATTTGCATCGAAATATCTGACCCCAACGAGATTAAAATCGGCGGGACGAACGGGGTCGAAAAATTTCTCCCCCAAAGCCTCAATAGCTTTGGAGCCTTGGAACTTATCCACGAAGCGGTTGAGGTCTTGGGAAATGCTGCCGTATAACATCTGCCGCATCCAGAGGAATAGACTTGGCTTTTGGGAAGGCTTTGGCAAAATTCAAAAACCCATGCGGCATGGCCTTCTCATGATGATAGGTCACATCACAGCCATGACGCACCATCTTATCCGCATAGAGCTTTCCCTCATCCCGAAGCGGGTCGAGCCCTGCCGTTAGAACAAAAGCGGGCGGAAGGCCTTTTAAATCCTTTTCCAACAAGGGCGAGAGACGTGTCTGGGTCGCATCCGCGCCCGCGACATAATGCTCGTCGATAAATTTCAACGCCATGAACCCAAGTTGTAGCCAATCTTGGGGACCGGGTTTCGGCGGCTTAAATTCAAGAAGCTGCATGAGCGGATAAAGCAAAATTTGGCTTTTTAGTTGTTCGCGATATTTTTGCCCTAAATAGGCCGCCATATTTCCGCCCGCACTATCGCCGCCTATCGCAATATTGTCTGGGTCAATGCCGTGTTCTTCCAAGCCTAGCCCCTCCAAAGCCCATTGCAGCACGGTCTCGCAATCCTCTGGCCCTGCCGGATAAGGATGCGCTGGCGCGAGGCGGTAATCGACGGATAGGACGCGGCAGACCGCCCCATTTGCGAGGCGACGCGTGATGCCTTCATGGGTTTCCACATCACAGGTCACAAAACCGCCGCCGTGAAAATAAATCAAACAAGGGCCGCTAGGATCCTCCGCGCCAAAGGGTACAAAGAGGCGGCAGGGAATGGCAGCCTCCCCCTCACCGACATTGAAATTTACGGTCCGTTCCATCCGCGGGCCCGGCGTATCAAATTGATTTGTAACGCGGCGGAAACTCTCTTGGAAAGAATTGATATGATCAGGCTCAAATTTGAATTTTGCAAGCTGCTGCTCGAAAAATGACGGCTTATCCTCATCTGTGGCGGCGCTGTCTTTTTTTCGTTTCTTCAAACGCTCTATAAAATTATCGGCCATCAAAATTCTCCGGCATAAAACGATGCTGGATTATGTTGCATAGCGCCCTGCAAACCATCAGCCTCCTTATAGTTGGTGTCGTCATCCAGAAAATCCACCCTTATCCAAAAAAATTTGTTCTTCGGGTAAAGTCTCTCTCCCCAAAACGCTATTACGGTGAGGAAAACGGCCAAATTTCGCGATGATGTCGCGGTGGGACTTCGCAGCTTTCAGCGTGCCCTCATCCTGTAAGCGCGCGTCAGATAATCTGACGCATTCTTCTTGGTCGGCTAACATCTCACTATGCATATAAGGCATGTAGGCAAAGGGCCTTTGCGTTTGCGAAAGATGGAGATCAGACTTTCGCGCCATCATGCGCTTGGCCGCACCAAGCGCATATTTGTCCCAAGCAAAGGCCGCTGGCGTTGCCCGGTACATATTCCGAGGAAATTGATCGAGCGCGATAATTAACGCCAAATGCGCTTCAGGGGCTAGGGTTTCCCAATGATGCGGCGTTTTCTTTTCAGCTTGTTGCGCCGCAAGTACGATAGCGGTTGGTTCAAACTCCAATCTGATTGTTGCGTCAAAGGCATCGGTGGATTTGAACCAATATTTTGCGGCGCGTTCGGAAAACCAGAACTTCAGAATATCCTCCGGCCCTTTCAATTTACAGCCTCACAGACCCTTCGAGGATAGCGGCATATATCTCTGGCGCAATCGGTAAAAAACTATCCGTTTTCGCATCCGCATAATAGAGAGGCTCGGAAATATTGGCAGGGTTAAACCCGGCTTTGACCAAATTGGTTTTCTTAAATTTAAATGTGCTGGTTGTGTCACTTTCTTTCGACAAACGCAGGAAGACTGGCCGCGCATAATGCGGCAACTCCCGCTCCACATGGGCTTTTAATTCCGCGAGATCGGGCGCCTCATCAGCTACTATTGCCGCCATACCTGCACGTCCGTCATAGCCTTTGACCTCGACGCCATAGACATTGGCTTGGGTAACCCCCGGAAAGACGGATAAGACGCCTGCGACTTCATTCGTTGACACATTTTCAGCTTTCCAACGATATGTGTCACCAACTCTGTCGATGAAGTAGAAAAACCCATCTTCATCCCGTGACATCAAATCACCTGTCCGGAACCATGCGTCGCCTTTTTTAAACACATCGCGTAAGATTTTCTTTTGAGTGGCTTCTTTCGTGCCGTAACCTTCAAAGCGGAACCGCGGATCATCTTGACGAATTTCGCCAATCATTTCGCCCGGCACATTTGGATCTTCCCGAATACAGAACCCGTCTGCGCCGCGAGGGTTCTCATTCGTGTCGACATCAAAGCGCACAATATCAATATTAAATTTCCAAGACAGATAAGATGGAACCCGTCCAACAGCGCCTATTGGTCCGTCAACATTTATCAAGCTAACATTGCCCTCAGTTGCCCCATAAAATTCAATGACATGGGGAATATCAAATCGAGAGACAAAACTCTCCCAAACTTCTGGGCGCAATCCATTACCGATAATCCAGCTGATTTTATGTTTCCGTTCATTCTCGGAATGCGGTTGAGATAATAAAAAGCGGCAAAGCTCTCCCACATAGGTGAACATGGTTGCGCCATATTGCACAGCATCGTCCCAAAATCTTGACGCCGAGAATTTTGGAATGATGATAACGGCGCCGCCATTTGTGAGCGCCGCGCCGCAGCCCACCAAACCGCCCGTTGCATGATACATCGGTAGAACCATCATCATACGATCACTAGCCTTAGCCTTTGCGCCCGCACCGATACCGCGCAAGTAGTTCTGCGCGCGCACATGCGTAATTTTCGCCGCCTTAGGCAGTCCCGTCGTGCCCGATGTAAACATCTTCATGGCTTGGCCACCTGCGGTCAGGCCTGCTCGCTCTGATTTGTTTGGGCGGTCAGGCCGGAGGTCATGTATGGCAGCGTCAAAACTCTCATAGCCTTTGACCTCGCCAAAAGCCGCCCAAACTTTCGGGTCACCTTCAACTTGGTCTTTTGTCGCTTCCCATTGCTCCGCCATTTCGACATCAAGG
>CAZNXP010000184.1:0-4561 GCA_964576955.1 uncultured Algimonas sp. | reverse complement strand
CCGATTTATAGCTAATTCAAACCGTCATCCTAGGCCTTGTGCCTAGGAACTCTAATGCAGCGTTGATTTTGTATGAAAGGTCCTAGGCACAAGGCCTAGGATGACGATGTATTTTGTTGACGTTTAGAACATCACGCTACTCGATTTGTTCCTAGATTAAGGCTCAACAAATCCAGCTTCGGCGAGAAGTGTCAGCAAGGCAATTTGGATCGCGACATGCGAGTTTTTGTCTTGCCACGACTCGTCCAGACCATGCGCGCCTCGGCTAATACCGCCTCTGCCAATTGTAATGGCGGGTTTGCCGAGCGAAATCGGGATATTGGCGTCTGTCGATGAAATGCCCAATCGCGGTTGCAACCCAAAACTCTCCATCGACGCCATGGCATGTTGGACGAGGGGCGAATTCGGGTCGCCTTTTCCTGCGGGACGTAAGCCAACAGGTTTAATCTCTACGCTGATTTCAGGCCCGTGAGTTCTGGCGGCGTTTTCTTCATCCAATCCGTCTTGCACGGCCTTTTTGAAAATCGCGTCAATCGCGTCAATTTTGGCGACATTGCCCGAGCGCATATCGACCTCCATCCAGCTCTCAAAGGGGATGGAGTTCACGGAGGTTCCGCCGCCAATTCGGCCGACGCTAAAGCTAGACCGCTCACCTTCTGATGTGACTGCGGGGGCTAATTCAGCGAAATTCTCAATCGCCCGCGCGAGAGCGTGATGTGGATTTGCGGCTCCGAAATCTCCCCATGAATGTCCGCCGCGCCCTTTAAATGTCACGCGGTAACGATAGGAGCCTACCGCGCCATAAACGAGGCCGCCATTACCGCCGCCATCTATGGCTATCATCGTGTCGATTGGGTCTGCACCGTCTCGGTAGAGATGTTTGACCCCGCGTAAATCACCGAGCCCTTCTTCGCCGACATTTCCAATAAATAGGACATCCGCTTCTGTTTCTATGTTCTGGGCACGCATGGCTTTGATGATACTGAGCATCAAAACAACGCCTTGCGTATTATCTCCAATACCGGGCGCGTAATAGGTGTCGCCCTCTTTGCGGACTTTTACATTGGTTTCGAGCGGGAAGACCGTATCAATATGCGCCACCATCGCGATGGTTTTCTGCCCATTCGTACCGGGACGGCGGGCGATGACATTGCCAACTTCATCTATTTTAACATCAGTTAGGCCAGTTGCTTTAAATAATTTTTCCAAATGTTTCCCGCGGTTTTCTTCGCCGAAAGGCGGGGCAGGGATTTCGGTAAGCTCTATAAGGGTTTCGATATTTTCCTGACGATGAGAGAGAATGTCGGCAAATGCGGCCTGTACGGTTTCGTGCCGCTTTAACGCCGCGACCTTGGCGCGCGGCGTGCGCTGTAGCTGCACTTGAGGTGGGTCAGCGGGCGCTTTTTCTGCCGCGACAGGCTCGGCCGTTTTGATGGCATTATCTTGGCAGGAGCCAGCCATAATTGACGTCGCGAAAAGAGCCAAAATTAGTGATTTTCTAAGTGTCATTTTAAAGCGACTCCAAAGCATACCATCGATAAAGATTACATTGAATAAGCACCGATTAGAAGTCACGCGAAAATTGACGCGGCGAAAACAACTGAGTCTATCAATGGTTGGCGCGCCTGACTTAACCTACTATATCTCTTCTATGCGCTGTCCATTTTGTTCATCCGAAGACACACAGGTCAAAGATTCTCGCCAAGCCGAGGATAACTCCGCTGTGCGCCGCCGCCGTCAATGCGGGAGTTGTGCGGGGCGTTTTACGACATTTGAACGAGTGCAGCTTCGTGACTTAACCGTTATCAAAAAATCGGGCCGCCGCACGCCCTTTGATCGCGATAAGCTCGCAAGGTCTGTTTTGATTGCGCTCCAAAAACGCCCCGTCGAACCTGAGCGTATAGAGCAGATGATTTCGGGTGTCGTCAGACAGCTCGAAGCAGGCGGAACGGCGGAGATTGAATCCGACCGTATTGGCGAGCTGGTGATGGAAGGTTTGTCCAACTTAGATAAGATTGGCTATGTCCGCTATGCCTCTGTTTATAAAGACTTTAAAGAGACAGAAGATTTTGGCGCCTTCATCGAGGAAGAGAAACTTTCCTCCGAAGAGGATGGGTAATCTTGCGTCCTAAAATCACGCTTAAACTCGCGACATCTTTGGATGGGAAAATTGCGCTCGCCAATGGACAGTCGCAATGGGTGACCTCTGATGCGGCGAGGGCGCATGGGCGATATTTACGGGCAGAACATGACGCCATTGCCATCGGCGCGGTGACCGCTGAATTTGATAATCCTCTACTGACATCTCGCGTGCCGGGACAAAAAGACCCTGTTCGTGTGGTTTTTGACAGTACGCTGAAATTGAAAGTGGACTCGCAATTGGTCACTACGGCGCAGGAAACGCCGACATGGGTTTTCTCGCGGGCAGGTTCAGAGGCAAAAGCCGAGATTTTACGGGAACACGGCGTTATCGTGCATAATGTGACAGATGCGAATGGGCTGAGCTTAGAAGAAGCGCTCTCTATCATGTCGCAAGCGGGGCTACGCTCCTTATTGGTCGAAGGCGGCGGGACATTGATTGCGAGTTTTATACGGGCAGGGCTGTTCGATAAAATACACTGGTACCGCGCACCTGTTTTGCTTGGCGGGGACGGGCGCGATTGTGTTGGTGCATTAAGCCTGACAAATATGGATCAAGCTATCCGTTTGCACCGTATAAAGACGACAGAAGTTGGGATAGACCAGCACGAAGTCTATGTAAGGGCGGATTGATGTTTACCGGAATTATTACCGACATTGGTACTGTCAAAGCCGTCACTCGCGGCACAGGTGGCGAGTGGGGCGATACACGCATGGATATCGAATGTGCTTATGACACCTCCACTATCGATATTGGCGCGTCTATCTCTCATGCGGGAGCCTGTATGACCGTTATCGAAAAGGGTCCGAATTGGTATGCTTTTGAGGTTTCTGACGAGAGCCTCGACAAAACAACCATGAGCCAATGGAAAGCGGGCAGTAAGATAAATTTAGAACGCGCCTTAACAGGTGCAGATGAATTAGGTGGTCATTTGGTCACAGGCCATGTGGACGGCGTCGGCACATTAACGTCCCGCACAAAGATTGCGGGCTCTTTAAAACTCGACTTCACCGTCCCAGAACACATTGCCTTTGGGATTGCGCCTAAAGGGTCAATTACGGTCGACGGCGTGTCATTGACGGTGAATGAGGCGTCTAGTTCCACATTTTCCGTGAATATCATCCCGCATACGGCCCAAGCGACGACCTTGGGTGGATTACAGCAAGGTGATGAAGTAAATCTGGAAATTGACCTCATCGCCCGCTATGTCGCGCGCTACTTAGCCTCTATGGGACAAAAATCTTGACGGACCTCAACACAGCTACATTTGACGATGTTTACCAACTCGCCACGCCAGAAGAGATTATCGAAGATGCTCGGAATGGCCGAATGTATATTTTGGTGGATGCGGAAGACCGTGAAAATGAAGGGGATCTGATTATCCCAGCGCAATTCGCCACGCCTGATGCCGTGAATTTCATGGCGAAATTTGGTCGGGGTCTGATTTGCTTGGCGATTGAAGCGCAGCGCGCTGAGACTTTGGGGTTAGAGCCGCAAAATAAGAATAATGGTTCGCGTTTTGAGACGGCTTTCACGCAGTCTATCGAAGCCCGCGAAGGCGTCACAACGGGGATTAGTGCCGCCGACCGCGCGCTAACCATTCAAGTCGCTATCGATCCAGATAGCCGCCCTGATGATATTGTCACGCCGGGGCATATGTTTCCTCTGATTGCGAAAGACGGAGGCGTTTTGGTGCGGACAGGGCATACAGAAGCCTCCGTCGATATTTCCCGCATGGCAGGCTTGAACCCTTCCGCCGTTATTTGTGAAATCATGAATGATGACGGCACAATGGCGCGGCTGCCTGACCTTATTGGCTTTGCGCAATTACATGGTTTGAAGATTGGAACGATTGAAGACCTTGTTGCCCACCGCATGAAGAAGGATCACTTTGTGCGCCATATCGCGACAAGTGATTTCCGTAGTCAAAACGGCGATGAATTTAAAATCCACGTATATCGAAATTTCTTAGACGGCAAAGAACATGTCGCTTTGTCCAAAGGCGACGCGAAAGAAGGTGTTCCAAGTTTAGTTCGCGTTCACAAGATAGATTTCGCGGGCGATATCCTCTCGGAAGATAGTCCGCGCTCGGGCCTGATTTGGGATGCAATGAAACAGCTCGCCGCCCATGATGGGCATTCGGTTCTCGTGCTAATTCGCGAAGGCTCCATTGATAGTTTGCTAGAGCGTCTTGGTGCGCATAAATCGACGGTAAACCGCAAAGAGCAGACTATCCGTGAATATGGCGTGGGCGCGCAAATTCTATCTCATCAAGGCGTTCGCAAAATGACATTAATGACGAATGTTATGCCAAAGATTATTGGCCTCGAAGCCTATGACCTTGAACTTGTCGACATCACGCCGCTGATGAATACACGGACATAATATGAAAATTCTTGTCATTGAGGCGCGTTATTACGA
>CAZNXP010000183.1:0-4570 GCA_964576955.1 uncultured Algimonas sp. | reverse complement strand
CAGGTTCAGCTTCAGCTTCAACCTCTGGCGCGTCGCCTTGACCTTCACCTTCAACTTCTAATGTGACGAGCACCGCGCCAACGGCCAGCATATCACCTGCCTCGCAAGCGATAGATTTAATCACACCA
Source organism: uncultured Algimonas sp. (assembly GCA_964576955.1). Taxonomy (GTDB): domain Bacteria; phylum Pseudomonadota; class Alphaproteobacteria; order Caulobacterales; family Maricaulaceae; genus Litorimonas. The sequence goes on along the minus strand of CAZNXP010000183.1, from coordinate 4,442 downwards.
TCGACAGGCGAGGTCAGTTCAATCGTTGCCTTATCCGTCATCGCATCGGCAATGGGGTCTTCTTCTGAAACGCTATCGCCAACCGCAATATGCCAAGCCGTGATTTCAGCTTCGACGACGCCTTCACCAATGTCAGGCAATTTATAGAAATATTGTCCCATCTCTTACCCTTCCATCACTTGGCGCAGCGCATTGCCGACACGTTTTGGTCCCGGAAAATAGGCCCATTCCTGCGCATGGGGATAGGGCGTATCCCACCCCGTGACCCGAAGAATAGGGGATTCGAGCGCATAGAAACAGCGCTCTTGAACTTGCGAGGCGAGCTCTGCCCCAAAGCCTGAGGTGCGCGTCGCTTCATGTAAAATTACGCAGCGCCCTGTTTTCTTCACGGAGGCTTCAATCGACTCAATATCTAGCGGGAGCAGCGAGCGTAGATCCAGAATATCTGCGCTTAATCCCATATCTTCGGCGACCTTTTGCGCGACCCAAACCATGGTGCCATAGGCCAGAATTGTAACATCATCCCCCGTTGCCAGCGCGCGGGCTTCACCGATGGGAACCGTATAATGGCCGCTTGGCACCTCGCCTAACTCATGACCGCGCCAGGTTTTCGCAGGCGCATGCGGGTCACCGTAAAAAGGGCCGTTATAAAGACGCTTAGGCTCTAAAAAGAGAACGGGATCATTATCTTCAATCGCAGAAATCAACATGCCCTTGGCGTCATATGGATTAGACGGAATGATGGTCTTGAGGCCCGCAATATGGGTGAATAAAGCTTCGGGCGATTGGCTATGTGTCGTGCCGCCATAAATGCCGCCGCCGACAGGGGTGCGTATGGTCAGGGGCGCGGTGAAATCCCCATTGGAACGGTAGCGCAAACGCGCGGCTTCAGAGGCAATTTGGTCATAGGCGGGATAGATATAATCCGCGAATTGAATTTCCGCGACAGGGCGCAATCCATTGGCCGCCATACCAATTGCAATACCGACAATGCCGCCTTCAGAAATAGGCGTGTCGAAACAGCGGTGCAAACCATGGGTTTCTTGAAGGCCAGCCGTGGCGCGGAATACCCCGCCAAAATATCCGACATCTTCGCCGAAGACGAGGACATCAGAATCCTGACTCATCTTGACGTCGAGCGCGTCGCGAATAGCTTCAATCATATTCATGTCTGGCATGACCCTAATCCAACTCTTTGGTGAACATACGTTTCTGCTCATCCAGATGCGGCAAGGGACGCTCATAGACTTGCTCGAACATGGTGTAATCATTTACTTTGGTTTCGCCCGACAAACTGCCCATGGCTTCTGCCGATTTATAAGTCTCGCGCACTTCGGTTTTACAGCTCGCGAGCAAGTCCTCATGACGCGCCTCATCCCATTCTCCGATTAAAATAAGGTGATTTTTCAATCGCTCTAACGGATCGCCAAAAGGCCAAACTTCTGGCTCGCTCTCAGGACGATATTTAGACGGATCATCCGAAGTTGAATGTCCCGCTTTGCGGTAAGTGAAATGTTCAATCAAGGTCGCGCCGCCGCCGCGCCGCGCGCGCTCAGCCGCCCATTTCGTCGCCGCATAGACGGCAAGAATATCATTGCCATCCACACGCAAGGTCGCGAGACCGTAACCCGTGCCCCGCGCCGCGAAAGTTTCGCCTTCACCCGCTGCAATGCCTTGGAACGAACTAATCGCCCATTGATTATTGACGACATTGATAATGCAAGGCACGCGGTAGGTTGAGGCAAAATTAAGCGCATAATGGAAATCGCCTTCTGCCGTTGCGCCCTCGCCTGTGAACACAGAGGCAATCTCATCACTATCCTTATAAGCGCTCGCCATGGCCCACCCCACGCCTTGAATGAGCTGCGTGCCAAGGTTTCCAGAGATAGAGAAAAACCCATGTTTCTTAAATGAATATAAAACCGGAATGGATTTTCCGTCCAGCGGGTCCCCGGAATTTGAGAGACATTGGCACATCATCTCTTTCATGCTTGCCCCGCGGCTAATCAAAATGCCTTGTTGGCGGTAGGTTGGGAATACCATATCCGTATCATTAAGCGCCAAAGCGTGCCCCACTGAGACGGCCTCCTCACCTCTCGATTTCATATAAAAGCTCATCTTTCCTTGGCGCTGCATAGTGAACATCCGCTCGTCCATCGCGCGGGTCAGAGCAATATCGCGTAGCGCCTTGCGCAATTTTTCTGCCGAGATTTCAGGCATCCAATCGCCTTGGGCTTCGCCGTTAAATCTTAAGACGCGAATGAGAGATGTCGCATGGTCCCGCGTCTCATTCGCGTCGCAAAGCGGGTCAGGCCGCGCAGGACTATGCGCGGCCGGCACAGCAATATGAGAATAGTCTGGCGTATCACCGGGGCGGAAGGGGGGTTCGGGGACATAAAGGCGTGAGCTATTTGATCCGGACTTTTTCGCCATGTCATTCCCTCGGTCTTAATGATGCTTTGAGCCTGTAAGCAAAACGCTATAGGCTCTATATTACGCTAATTTCTGCCCTAATAACACCTAAATAACAAATCATCATTGACCAATTATGTATAAATGATAGGAGGAAATTCCAATAATGCATATTTTTGCGGTAAAAACCGCCGCTAAATGAGAGATTGAGATATGGTTGGCAAAGCAAGTGAGAAGCTCGATAATATCGACGCAAAAATCCTCCATTTGATTCAATCTGACGCGGGTCTGTCTGTCTCAGATATTTCCGAAGAAGTAGGCTTATCCTCTTCGCCCTGCTGGCGGCGGATAAAGCGCATGGAAGAAATGGGCATTATTAAAGGCCGCGTGACCTTACTCGACCGAAAAACCCTCGGCCTTGATTTCGAAGTTTTCGTCGCGGTCAAACTCGGACTGCCCAATAGTAAGAATATGGAAAAATTTGAACAATCTGTCGCGCGCATGCCCGAAGTCGTCCAATGCGCTGTTGTGACAGGGGCCGTCGATTTCATGCTTAGGATTGTCACAACTGATATGCATGCCTATGAGAGCTTCTTGCGGGAAGTCCTCCTCTCTATCGATCTCATCAGTGATGTGCAGAGCCGAATTGTTTTGCGGCAAAGCAAAGACACCACAGCGGTGCCGCTTAATCTCATCAGCAATGCGGTGCCTCGTTATTAGCTAGCGAATTGACTGAGCCGCGCCTGCTCGACTGGCGTCAGCTGTAGGTCCAGACCAAATTCGGATGTCAGCATATCCAGCACAGTGGCTAAACCGCTAATCATTTGCGTGTCTGTATCCTTGCCGCGGCGAGTGAGCACCCCGCCGTAAAAACTTGTGCGGCCCTTTGGCGTGAAGAGGCCGACTCCAATGCCGAGCCGAAAATGAGACTGCGGATGATTTTCGGTCCAATGATTGCCAGATAAAACATCGGCCTTATGAGCGGGCTCGGTTTCCACCGTATATTGATCTGACCAAGCGCCGTCTTGAAAGCGGCTGATACGGTAGCCAAACTCCGCATCGGCGCGAATACGAATGCGCCCGTCACCGTCATCGACCTCATAGCCATCTTCAATTTTCAAAGGCACGCGCGCGGCGCGGCCGCCAAAGCCCACATCAGAAATCCAAATATCTCCGCCTATTTTTACGCGGTTGACGAGATGGGTGCGCGGCGGGGTCTCGGGCGGGTCTCTAAGCCACACACGGGCCATCATGGGCACGGGCGCAAATCCCGCCTGCGAGAGCAAATAGGCATAAAGCGTATTTAACTCGAAACAATATCCGCCTCTCTTGCGCCTCACGATTTTTTCGAAAAGCGCAGACGGCGTAAGGTCCAAAGGCCGTCCCAACAACACATTTAAATTTTCAAAAGGCACATGGCGCATGTGATGGTCTTGCAAAACATGCAGACCCTCCAAACTCGGCGACGGCAGGGCGTTAAGACCAATGCGGGAGAGATAGTCGGATATGCGCATAGCTCATCTTTATGGACTATCGTGGACCGCCACAAGATGGGCGCCTCAATCCTCCGCTTCATGTCCGCATGGCCACCAATTGGATTGATTAATATGTTAGGTTGAAGCCACACTCAAAACTTCGAGTCACATCTATTTGAGGCCAGAAAATGCTAATGCAGTACTAGGATTTACCCTTTTTTGGCTTATGGTTAAATCTTCCTTTTGCTTATCTCATCGGGATTGGTCTGGGACTGAGTCTTAAGACGAAATCCTTCAAAAAATCATGGGGAATATTGGCCCTCATTGCCTTATTCAGCACGCTGGCGATGATAGGGCTGTCGGATACTGCGCCGATTATTTTCTTAATTATTATGCCTATTTTGGCATTTATTTTATTGGCCCTAGGCTATTTTATGGGCGGCGGCGCGCGCGCGATTTACACGCATGGAAAAGCAAAATCTAAGCACCCATGGGGTTTTGTCATACTCGCGGCTCTCTTTCTATATTCGCCAGTTTTACTTTTATCCCTCCCAA
>CAZNXP010000182.1:0-4571 GCA_964576955.1 uncultured Algimonas sp. | reverse complement strand
TGGCTGTTAAACTTCGTCTCGCCCGTCACGGCGCTAAAAAACGTCCTTACTACCGCATTGTCGCTGCCGACGTTCGCGCCCCGCGCGATGGCCGCTTCATCGAACAAGTCGGCGCTTATAACCCAATGCTGCCGAAAGACAGCGAAGACCGCGTCAAACTTGACGTTGAAAAGATCCAAGCGTGGCTCAAGAAAGGCGCGCGTCCAACAGACCGTGTTGCGCGTTTCCTTGGCGCGGCTGGCCTTTGGGAATGGAAAGCTGGCAATAACCCAAATAAGGGCAAGCCCGGCGAGAAGGCTTTAGAGCGTATCGAAGAGCGTAAGGAAAAAGCCGAAGCCCGCGCGGCTGCCGAAGCAGAAGCCAAAGAAGCAGCTGCGGAAGCGAAAAAGGCTGCGGATGCGGCGGCTAAAGAAGCGGCTGAAGAAGCCAAAAATGCGCCCCCTGCAGAAGAAGCGCCAACCGCTGACGCCGATGCCGGTGCAAAGAAATACACAAAGACTGACCTAACGAAAATGCTCGAAGTCGATGTCGTTAAAATCGCAAATGAGATGGGTATTGAAGCCACGGTTGATGATTTGAAGGCCGATACTATCCAAAAGGTCCTCGACAAGCAGGGTTAGGAGATAGGGCTTAGCTAGGTCCCATTTTTAAATTGAATGAGAAAAGCCGTCCCTTGGGGCGGCTTTTTTAGTGGGAATTTTAAATCCCTCTTCAGCAATTAAGACTTTTTTCATTATGTAAAATAAGTTTTCCGTATTCTTTCTTCTGTAAGACAAGAGCGTTGAGGAATATGGACCAATGCTAAAAGTAAATTCAAATTTGAAATTGAAAATCACGGACTGCGTTGATTTGCTGGTTCGGTTTAAGGCTGATGAATCAGGTGCGACGGGTATTGAATATGCACTTATTGCGTCATTGGTCGGCGTTCTAGGCGTGAGTTCGGCTGGATTTATTGGTGAGAATTTATCCGGAACATTTGAAGAAATCGGTAAGGCATTTGATGGTGACGCCTCTTCTAATAACTCCAATAGTCAACCTGCTGACATCCCGTCTTTTAATAGCCGAGGGTAGTATTCAAGATGTCTAGGACATCCGTCAGGGATTTTTAGTCTCGGTGTTTGCCGTTTTTTTACTCTCCATTGCAACAATTATTGCCTGCCCATTGGGTAAAATTCCCATTCGAAATTGAATCTGAAAGGCCGTCCTTTGGGGCGGCTTTTTTAGTGGGAATTTTAAATCCCTCTTCAGCAATTAAGACTTTTTTCATTATGTAAAATAAGTTTTCCGTATTCTTTCTTCTGTAAGACAAGAGCGTTGAGGAATATGGACCAATGCTAAAAGTAAATTCAAATTTGAAATTGAAAATCACGGACTGCGTTGATTTGCTGGTTCGGTTTAAGGCTGATGAATCAGGTGCGACGGGTATTGAATATGCACTTATTGCGTCATTGGTCGGCGTTCTAGGCGTGAGTTCGGCTGGATTTATTGGTGAGAATTTATCCGGAACATTTGAAGAAATCGGTAAGGCATTTGATGGTGACGCCTCTTCTAATATTTCCAATAGTCAACCCGCTGACATCGCATCTACAAATGCAGCCTTTTGACGGCGCGTAGTTTTTTAGCAATGTCTAGGTCATCAACAAGGGATTTTTTAATCCCGGTGATTACCGCTCTCTTACTCTCTATTATGATAATCATTGCCCGCCCATTGGGTAAAATGGACCGTGTGTGGTCCGATATTGCTTTATCTTCTCAAAAGACCCCGGCCTCTTCGGAGTATTTGATTGTTGATATCACACTTGAGGATACGAAAAGATTTGGGGGGCTGCCTCTATCTAGAGCGGTCTTAGCCAAGGCGCTTGATAAGCTCAATCAGGCTGGCGGGGCACAAATTCTTGTTGATATGACCTTGTCAGACAGGCTCGCTTCGGGTGATGATGTGCAGCTTGTGAACGCCATGTCTAAGTGGGGGCCTGAGAGACTTGCCATTGGAGATAATTCTGATTCTATATTTGCGGCGCATGCGACGGTGGTTGAATTAGGATTGCAGCCCGACGCCGATGGATGGACAAGAGCCGTACGTTTACCGTCAAAGGCTTCGGGTCTGAACCCGTCAAGATGGTTGGCGACCGGTGAGCAATCCCCCGACATGGTGATGATTGATCAAAGAATTGATCCTTCAACGCTCACGCGCATAAGTTTAAGTCAGGTCCTTGAAGGTCAAGCTCTGAATGCCGCGAATAAACGCATCGTTTTGGGGCTTAATTCTGAAACTGTACCGACGCGTTTACATCTCCCTATGGCAGATACAACAGGTCGAGCCCCAGTGATTGCTCTTGGAAGTCAATCTGCGAGAGACGGTTTTCAGGCGCGTTTCTCAAAGGCTTGGAAAGTGAGCATATTGATCGCTTTGTGCTTTTCGATGCTGGGTATTGTGTTTGCACAGGTCATCAACACGAAACGAATTTTGTTTTTAACGTGTTTCATCATGTCAATCTTGGCCGTTATTGCCAATATTATGATGATAAAATCATGGGGCGGGCACGGGCATCCTGCGCTTCAATATAGCTGCCTTCTGATCGGTGTTTTTGTTTCCATAACTTATAGGCTTAGGCTTATTCAAATGCTGGTGAGTTTCTTCAAAGGTGATTTGAGTCCTGAGGAAGCTTGGGCCTGGCGGTCGCATGAACATTCAAATTTCCCCGTTATTTTGTTCAATGCCATGGGGTCGATTCGGCGTACGAATGCTGCGGCTGCTGAGATTGAACCGTGGCTTGATGAAGGCTTTTTACACAGATCTATGAGCGAGCTTCGAAACGGATCTCATGTCATTTCAGTGGTCGATGAATATGGTAGCGTTCGAGATCTATCTATTGAACGGCCAAATGAAGAGGTCCCAATTTTAATCTTGAGAGATGTCACAGAAACGGCTCGTAAGTTTGATGCTTTAGAGGCAAAAAGTCGATCGCTTGAAAATGCTGTCACGACGCTTCGCGTATCGGAAACGCGCGCCATTGAGCTCGCCCAAACATTAGAACAAAAGCAATTTCTTGCAGAAGAAAAGAGTAAGTTAAAAAGTGAATTTTTGGCGAGTATGAGCCATGAGTTACGCACTCCTTTGAACGCCATTAATGGCTTCTCTGACATTATGCAAAAGGAACTTTTTGGACCACTTGGGGATCCACGTTACAAACAATTTGCGAGTGATATATTATTTTCTGGTCAACACTTATTATCCCTTATCAATGACATCCTTGATTTGTCTAAAATTGAGGCCGGTAAAATGGCGCTAAACCTTGAACCCGTGAATCTGGATGATGTTATTGGTCAATCCATTCGGATGTTGGCCTTACGCGCAAAGCAAGCTGGCCTTCATCTGACTTATCCAAGCATTCCGCTGCCGCAGGTGATGGCGGATCCGCGTGCAATCAAACAAATTATCGTAAATTTATTGACGAATGCCGTTAAGTTTACACCTCAGGGCGGGGTTGTTCAGGTCAAAACGGAAATGCGGGCCACGGATATTGTGGTCCATATATCAGATAGCGGGATAGGGATTTCTGAAGAGGATGTTAAACGATTGGGGCAACCTTTTGAGCAAGTGAAAAATGAAGAGACAAATAAGCAAGAAGGCACAGGGCTTGGCCTGTCGCTATCTAAGTCGATGGTTGAACTCCACGGAGGTCAATTCCAAATCACCAGCCTGTTGGGCCGCGGTACAACCATTAGCTTCACGGTACCCTATCAACAGGCTGGACAAAATATTGTTCAGATGAAGGGACAGCCCGCGCCGCAGGTTCAATACGGTCAAGCGGTTTAGCTTATTAAAACAGCGCGCCTTTAATCCCGTCCAAAACGAATTGCGACGCGAGGGTACAGAGAAGCACGCCGAGCACGCGGGTGAGCACATCTGTGAAACTCTTTCCCATCAATTTGATTAAAGGCCCCGCGATAAGAAATGTGATTAGGGTTATCAGTAAGGTCAAAATAAGCGCGGCGAGAATTGTGAGCTGCCCTATGCGCGACGGCGCGTCGCTCATTAGGATAAGCAGGGTGGCCATAGTTCCCGGTCCCGCAATCATGGGAATGCCCATGGGAAAGACAGAGATGTCTTCGGGGTCTTCCATCTCTTCTAAGATGCCGTCCGCCCGTTCTTCTCGAGTCTCGGTGCGTTTCTCGAAAACCATATTTAGCCCGATGATAAAGAGCATAATGCCGCCCGCAATTCGCAGCGCGTCTAAGCTGATGCCGAGCTTGGCGAAGAGCCATTCGCCGACATAGGCAAAGCCGATCAAGATAACGGCGGCAATCCCAACGGATTTAAAGGCCATGGTGCGTTGATGGCTGCGCGAGGTGCCATTAGTCAGGGTCGCGAAAATCGGCGCGCAGCCCGGCGGATCGATAATCACAAAGAGCGTCGTAAAGGCGCTGATGAAAAGGGCGGTTTCGAACATGGGTGGCCCTTAGCGGATTGGCCTTGTTTCGCCCAGCATAAAATCGCGCGCTTCCGAGACCTTGACATATTATCGAAAAACAATATATTGATATGAATATGATATCATTTTATATGC
>CAZNXP010000181.1:0-4611 GCA_964576955.1 uncultured Algimonas sp. | reverse complement strand
GCCCCGTTCACGCCATAAGCTCCAAGAATTTCCCGATGAGCTTATGCCCATTTTCAGAGGCGATGGATTCGGGATGAAATTGCAATCCGTGAATAGGGCGCGATATATGACGCAGACCCATGATCTCGCCATCAGCTGTCCACGCATTTACGAGGAGGTCTTTCGGGAGGCTCTCCCGCTCAACCGAGAGCGAATGATAGCGCGTCGCATTAAACGGGCTCTCTAACCCTTCAAAAATACCCGTACCATCATGCTCAATCGGCGAGACTTTGCCGTGCATGATTTCCTTGGCGCGAATGACTTTCCCGCCAAAGGCTTGGCCAATGCTTTGCTGGCCAAGGCAAATGCCAAGGATAGGCAAATCTTCTGGCGCATTGACAATTAAATCGAGGCAAATCCCTGCTTCATTTGGCGTGCAAGGACCGGGCGAGAGCAATATGCCTTTCGCGCCCATGCCAAGGGCTTCGCCCGCGCTTAAATCATCATTGCGCACGACTTTTGTCTCTGCGCCAAGCTCCTGCGCATAATGCACAAGGTTATAGGTGAAGCTGTCATAATTATCGATGACGAGGAGCATTATTGATTACCTCCAAATCGCACGCTTTGTTCGGCGGCGCGGAATAGCGCGTTGGATTTATGGATGGTCTCTTCAAATTCCATTTGCGCAATGCTGTCCATGACGATGCCTGCACCTGCGCGCACATGGAGCGTGCCGTTTTTGACGATGGCGGTGCGTAGCGCGATGGCCGTGTCCATATCGCCCGTGACTGAGAGATAGCCAACGGCGCCCGCATAAATGCCGCGTTTTTCATCCTCAAGCTCGTCGATGATTTCCATCGCGCGGACTTTTGGCGCGCCGCTCACCGTGCCTGCTGGGAAGCCTGCGAAGAGGGCATCTAATGTGTCCAGCCCGTCTTGAATGTCGCCTTCCACGTTGGAGACAATGTGCATGACATGGCTATAGCGCTCAATATTGAAGCGTTCTGTGACCCGTACGGTGCCGGGTTTGGCAACACGGCCGACATCATTACGGCCGAGATCTAGCAGCATGAGATGTTCTGCGCATTCTTTTGGATCTGCGAGAAGATCTGCTTCAAATTGCTGGTCTTCAGCCGTTGTTTTACCGCGCGGCCGCGTGCCCGCAATCGGGCGAACCGTGACGACATCATCTCGAAGGCGGACAAGGATTTCAGGACTAGAGCCAACAACTTGGTGATCGTCAAAGTCGAGGAAATAAAGGAAAGGCGAGGGGTTCATGCGGCGTAAGCTACGGTAGAGCGCAAAGGGCGAGGCGGGCAGCGGGGCCGAGAGGCGCTGTCCAATCACGACCTGAAAGACGTCTCCTGCGAGAATATAGTCTTTGGCTTTGGCGACGCGGACTCCAAAGGTCTGCGCATCCGTCCCGAGTGTTGGAGTTAGCGTGGGAATAGCAACATCCCGCGCGGTATTTGCCGAAACGGGCAAAGATAAGTCAGTGGCTACACGTTCAATCCGTGCGCAAGCGGCGGCGTAACTCCCACCAATGGGTAGCGGCGTCCCAATGATAATCTCTTGGGCAACTTGGTCGAAAATACAGACAATCCGCGGGCGGACTTTAATCGCGTCAGGCGTTCCAATCGGGTCGGGCTTTGCGTGGCCGAGACTTTCAACTTGGCGCACCATGTCATAGCCGAGATAGCCAAAGAGTCCCGCTGCCATAGGCGGCAGGCCATCGGGGAGATCAAATCGAATCTCATCTTGCAACTCTCGTAGCGCGTCGAGCGGCTTGCCATCACACGGCATATATGCGCCCCCGTCACGGCTTATCTCGCTGGTATCGCCTGATGAGCGCCAGATGATGTCAGGATCAAAGCCGAAAAAACTATAGCGGCCTCGCTGTTCACCGCCCGTGACAGATTCGAACAAAAAGGCGTAAGGCTTGCCAAGCCCAGCCTTTAGAAAGGCTGAGACCGGCGTATCAATATCATTGATGACCCGTGTGTAGACGAGCTGCGTTTTTGACGTGTCGACCGCTTCAGCCGCAGGGGAAAAGGTGAGGGCCATAGCAGACCTTACTCACCCTCAATGCCCATAATGGCGCGCACTTGGTCAGGATATTCCCGCAACTGATGTTCTCTCAAAATTGCCAAACGATAAGCATTTTGTATATCACCGCTGATTTCCGCGCCAATATTTCTCTGGACCGTATCGAGGATTTCCCCAGCTAGCCCGTCCGTATTTGGGGTGATGGCGTCGAGGCGTGCGAGCGTATATGTCAGCGGGAGCGCGCCCGTGCCGCGTGCGGTCTCACCCACTTCAGAGGTTAGCAGGTCAACAACCACAGACCCCGCAATATCGCGAGGCGGCTGTGCGCGGGAAATACCACGCTCTTCAATGACTGCGGCTTCACCTAATTCTTCGGCAATCTCTTCTAATGTGCGGCCATCGCGGAGTTCACCCGCAAGTGCAAGGCCTCGCTCGGTTAGGGCGTCGCGGATTTGTTCGTTTTGCCATGCACTTAGCACGTCGTCTCTGACAACGCTCAAGGGCTTTACGGTGCTGTCGATAACATCGGTGACACGGAAAGCCACAGCGCCGCCTTGCGCGGTTGGGAAAATATCTGTGTCGAACCCAATATCCTCGGTGAAAATCAGCCGAAGCAATTCATCATCTTGTGCGATGCCGGGAATACGGGCCGACCCGTTGAGCGTAAGCCCGTCTTGGGTCTGTCCAACGCGGTTGATATAGTCATAACTTTCCATGGGTAAGTTTAATTCCGCTGCGATAGCTTCTAAGGTTTCGCCATTAATGAGCCGCGTATCGACTTCTCCGCTAACATCAAAAATACGGGCTTTGGCAGCCTCTTCTCCTAATTCGAGGCGGATTTCTGGTTCAACGGATGAAAAGTCAGGGGTTGTGGCCAATGTCACACTTGGGACGAATACCGCTTCCCAGCTGCCCAGACTATTTTCAATCGCGCGGGATTCGGACTCTTTCAACTCAAATGCCACATCATCAGTAACAGGGTCGAGCAGTTGGTCTTTCTCAACGCCTTCAAATTTGTCGGGGGCCACGAGACCAAGAGCGCTGGCCACGAGGCTCGGGTCTTCACCTGCGGCGAGGCGCGCGGCGGCCTTTTCTGCGGTGGGTTTATCCGGCGTCGTTAAGACAACGACGTCGCGTGAGGCTTTTGAGCCGAGCACGCCGCGGGCAATACGGCTGTCAAATTCGCCTTGTACGTCTTCTTCAGTAATTTCGCCGGCCACATCCAATAAAAATCCTGATGGCTCCAAGCGAATCAATGTGACTTGTCGAAACTCTGGCGCGGTATAGCGGGCAGCATTGGCATCCAGATAGGTTTGCAATACGTCATCGGTTGGGGTTTCAGGCGCGGGGACGGCATCTTTATTGATTGTTAGAATTGTCGCTTTGCGCTGCTCTGATAGAAAATCAAATTGCCGTTTCGCGTAACCTGCGGGGGCTTGAATGCCGCCGACAACTGCTTCAACCGTTTGGATACGGCGCAAATCGCGTAAAACATCTTCTTCGAACTTTTTGACAGTATATCCATTGCGAGAGCGTGCGAGCGCTTGCTCCAAACGGCTACGGTCAAATTTTTGCGTAATCTCGGATTGGAAAGCGGGGATGGCCTCAATATAGGCCTTCGCATCCGACCGATTGACGCCGACGCCAAGGTCTTGTGCATCTTTTTCGATGGCCAATCTGACCTGATATTGCGAAAGCAAATCGCGGTGGATGCCTTGCCTATAGGCTTCCTCATTGGTGAGGCCTTCGCCGCGCTGCAGGGCGATTTCCCGGAGGCGGGATTGTAGGTCGCGGTTGAAGTCGCGCGTCGACACGCTGGCATCTCCTACACTGACAACAGCGTTTCTAACCCCCGGCACGAACATATCATTCACGCCCCAAACAGCAAAAGCCAGAACGAGCAAGCCGACGAGGACCGCGACAAATGCATTTTTAATTTTTCCGCCAATGGATTGTGCCATGAGAATGTAGTTTCCAGTTAACTAAAACGTTAGTCGTCATACCTATGAGACGCCCTGCTTACAAGACCGCGATGCGCTTGCATTGAAGCTGATTACGCACAACATATATTACTCAAATACGGAGATACATTATGGCCAAAACTATACGTTCTTTAATCGCTGCGAATTGGAAAATGCATGGCGATATGAGTTGGGTATTTAAGCCAGCCGATTTCGCCGCGCTTTATCATGCTGAGGACCGCCAGCATTTGGATGTCCTGATTTGCCCACCCGCCACATTGCTGGCCTCCATGCTCGACCCTGAACAGACAGGCGTATTGTTAGGAGGGCAAGATTGTCATGCGCAGGTCTCAGGCGCGCATACGGGTAATGTGTCCGCTGAGATGTTGAAAGACGCCGGGGCTAGCTATGTGATCGTTGGTCACAGTGAATGCCGCGCGGCGGGAGACACGGACGCTATTGTCAATGCTAAGGCCAAAGCGGCGGCCCGCGCAGGATTGATCCCGATTATCTGTGTTGGCGAGACAGAAGCGGAGCGCGAAGCCGGCAAAGCAAAAAAGGTCGTCGCGGCGCAAATCAAAGCTAGCGTGCCGAAACTCAAAGATTATGTCATTGCCTATGAGCC
>CAZNXP010000180.1:0-4676 GCA_964576955.1 uncultured Algimonas sp. | reverse complement strand
ACGAAGCTTGTGACAATCATCGGCTTATCTTTGATATAGCTGTCATAAGCCGCACGGATTTCGGCAGCGGTGACGGCTTGAACGGCTTTGGCCACTTTGACGGACCAAGCGGGGTCCCCTGCAAACTCATTATTTTGCGCCAAGTTCCGAGATTTCCCGAGGACCGTCGACAAAGCATTATAAATAATTGTTTCCTGCTCGGCCTTAATCCGCTTCAAATCTTGTTCATTCACGCCGTCCGTTTCGAATTTTTCGAAAGCGGTCTCAATCGCCGCTTTAACATCGTCCAAATCTTGCCCCGGTTTAGCCCGAACGCGAATGGTAAATTCTCCCGCAATTTCGCTCGCATTATGAAAGGCTGAAACGTTTGGCGCGAGTTTCGCCTCATCGACAATCACAGAATAAAGCGGAGAATTGCGGCTACCGCCAATGATAGCGGCGAGCAAATCTAGCGCGTTCTCATCCGCATGATTACCTTCCACCGTTGGGAAGGTCAGGCGCAGCTCTGGCAGTTTCGCAAAATTATCTTCAAACCAGAGGTTTTTCGTCTCAGCCAATGATACGGGCTGCGGCGCGGGTTTTTCAACCTCTCGCCCGCGCGGGATTTCGCCGAACCAAAGCTCAACCTTGCGCTTGGTCTCGGCAATATCAATATCCCCAACAATCGACAGCGTCACATTATTTGGGCCATACCAATCCGTATGAAATTCGCGCAAATCCTCCAAAGTCGCCGCTTGCAAATCAGGGAGGCTTCCGATGACAGTCCAGCTATAGGGGTGGCCTTCAGGATATAGCGCCGTGCGGATAACTTCGCCCGTATAGCCATAGGCGGCATTATCGACGCGCTGGCGTTTTTCATTTTTGACGACTTGTTTTTCCCGCTCCAGCGCGGCGGTTGTGACCGTATTTATCATATAGCCAAGTCGGTCTGAATCGATCCAAAGGATTTTATCAAAAGCGTCTTTTGGAACAACCTCGAAATAAATCGTCCCGTCAGACCATGTCCCGCCATTTCGCTGTCCGCCCCAATCTGGAATAGCTTTGCGGTTCCAGCCGCGCGGCACATTCTCGCTATCGTTAAAGGCCATATGTTCGAAGAAATGGGCAAAGCCCGTCCGCCCCGGTTTCTCGCGGTTTGATCCTGCATGAATAACGGTTGTCACTGCGACAATCGGGTCAGAGCGGTCAACCTGCAAAATAACGTCGAGCCCATTATCCAACGTGAATTTTTCATAGTCGATGGTGAGGGTGGACGGCGCAGCCGCGTCCGCTGCATCCGCTCCAGTCGAGGTCGATGTCGAAACACCCGCATCCCCGCAAGCACTTAAAAAAGCTGCGGCGGCACTCGCCAGAAGAATTTTGCGTAAGGTCATAGGGGTTTCCTTTGTTACAGGAAAACCTTAACCGCGCCGTTTCGAAAATAAAAGGCTCGCCAGCCAATTCATTAAGTAGAGTGTGTCTCGTTTAAAACGATGCAGCAGAATGCGCGAGAATGTCACGATGTGACAAGGATGAGATAAGATTCCTTGCGGGATCATAAAATCTGGCACCTTGGTCTCCAAATGTCACAATAAACATCTCCGCACGTTTCGTTAGTAAAACAACGGCAAGCTGACCCTGTTTATTCACGTTTGGGATCATCGCCTTGAAATCATCTTTTTTCGGCCAAGTCTTTAATAAGAGATGCAAAGCCGCGGGGGCTTTATGTTTTGAAATTAATGCGCCGACCTTTTCCAATTCGTTGTTCAACACGTGGTGAATTGACCGCGGTTTATCGCCTTTGACAGCTCTATAAATTCCAATCCAATGATCCGAGAAAATACCCAATAATAGTCCGCGTGAGGTTTCAATCGGGAAAACCGGGACGGAGCGTCCTTCAATCAGTTGATAATTTCCAGGCAATATTTGCGTTACAAATACATGGGTATTTGATTGGAAACCGACATAGTTCAATTTTGCCTTTTGGCTTTCCCAAAGATTTAACTTAACGGTTCGTATTTCGCGAATACGTTTATTCTCCGCTTTTTGCGGATTGCTTTCGAAAAGTTTTTGCATCTCAGATTTATAGGACTCCTTAGAGACGACTCTCAGGTCTTTCCAACTCTCAATCCATTTTGCATTTAGGTCAGCTAAACCCTGTGCAGTACTAAAAAAGCGCTTGTCTAAATCCTGCAGCGCGGCGGGTATATCGCCAAAACCCGTTTGCTGCGCGGCAAGACGCCCATTTTGTTTCATCCACGTCAAAAACTCCCCAAAAATTTTGATATAGCTTTGGGACCCTATCGCTTGAAGCGCGATGTGAATATTTCGAACGGTCTCATTAAAATGCGGCCCCTTCCCATTTCCAATAAATTGGGAATGGCCCCCATTATTGACCTGCGCGAGATATAAATCAGTGTGATAGCTCTGCATGGCGTGTGGGGGCATTTGGCTTGGGTCATAACACCCGTCTTCCATCATCAGATTCATATAACGCACAATCGCATAAACCAGATCAGCCCCGCCGCGGTCATATTCCTCTTGTTGAACAATAATGGGTAAAACATGCTGCGAAAAATGAGAGGCGCGGACGGGTTCACGAACGGGGGCTTGTTTTGCAGCAGGGGGCTTTGGCTTCAGCCTTGGCTTCGGTGCCACTGGTTTCACGCGCCCTTTCGGCATGACCGATTTACGACGTCCGAACATAATACCCCTCAAATTATTCAGGAATTATAATCGCCCTTGATTGAAAAAAAGTGAATTTAGAAAGCTACTTATTATTTAAAATCGCGTCGAGTAACCTGACGCTCCGCGCATAGCGTATAGGTTCGCAACCCTGTTGACCCGTTTAAGATGACGACAGTTTTAAAATTAGGAAGGGCCTCCTTTATGGAGACCCATTTTTATAAAATACTCTGTCCTAGACTTCTGTCTTAAAAACCAGACAGTGTTTCAGACTTGAATTTTTCGACGCATTTATTTGCCAATAATTGTAAGTTCTCTTGCATCACGACTCCTCCGCCGCTGACAAGAACATCATATTCAGGACTTTCTTCCTTCGTCTCAGGATATTTATATTCACAATTAGTCGCAGCAACGACCTCGCCCTCTGGATCAATTAGCCGAACATTCCCAGTGTAATAAGTCTGGTAACTCGTCCAACCCAATGGGAAATAGTTCAATCCCCATACCACAGTTTCTGCATCGACAACATATCCTCCCTCATTGGTTGGGACGTCAGGAACCTCCTTTCGGGTTTCATATGTGATGGCCGACGATTTCGTCAGGCCGCTTCTAGAGGCTATATAATCACTTAGTTTTGCTTCAACAGTAAGGGACGGGTCGGTCAAGACGCCCTTTTCTACTAACTTTTTTCCCGCGCTGATATTGGCAGCGGCACCCAAAAGTCCGAAGCCTGCTTTAGAAGATTGTGAATGCAATAAATCAGGTGCAGGTTCTGAGACAGTCTTCAAACTGCCCGATGCAGTTTTTAATGACGAAACATCCTGCATAGCAACCGTATCCAGTTTGGTCGCACATCCAGATAATGAGATAACGGCCAGCCCCATGACAGCCGCCTTTAGTGTAGTCGGTTTCATAATTTCCCCTATAAAAACCAATGATTAAGGGAAATATCAGTACCGCCTAAAAGGCGAAAAGCAAGGGTTTACAACCAGAAAACCTCTCTTTTTCAACAGACTCGGTGGTGCCCAAAAATTTTCAAGAAATAATAACCATTAATTCCAACCCAATTTTCACGATATACCGCTATGATTGGGACATGGATAAGGAACCAGAATTAGAACGCGAACCGAGATTGCTTGCCAGAATATGGGCCGGCGTGTCTATTGCGCTATGGGTCGTCTTGGCGGCAGGGTCATTTTTGCGCTCATTTCTATTTTCGCGCGCTGATAGCTATAACCCCTATTTTGCGGAAGAAGGAAATTCCGAAAATCTCCCTTCGCTCAAACATTAGGTCTTCCAAAAAAATCTGAATAGCTCCGCCGCGCCTTTTGATAGGTTGGCATTCGAACGCCTATTGTAGGCGTTGATGAGAGCGGTATGTGGACTTTCAAGGCTCAATGTCATTTTCTTATGCAGATTCTTTTATTTCTCTCTTGAAGAGTCCGCTCGCCTGCCCCACATGGCCTGCACTGGCGCTCTCACGGTTAGAGTGCCAAGTTTTATTTGTAACCTTAAAGAAGAGAGAAGACGCATGAAATTTCGTCCCCTCCATGACCGCGTTGTTGTTGAACGCGTCAAAGAAGACACCAAAACCGCTGGCGGGATCATTATCCCTGATACAGCGACTGAAAAACCCTCCGAAGGCAAAGTTGTCGCAGTTGGACCAGGCGTCCGCGGTGATGACGGTAAATATGCCGCGCTCGATGTCAAAAAGGGCGACCGTGTCCTGTTCGGCAAATGGGGCGGCACTGAGGTGAAAATTGATGGAAAGGACCTTTTGATTATGAAGGAATCCGACATCATGGGGATTATTGGCTAGTCGGAATAATTTGCGAAGCAAATTTTTCGACATCCGGACGCATTATTGTTTGCATAGCAAACAATGAGAGTACCGGCCCCAAAGTTCAAGATTAAACAGAATCCGGACTGGACCCCAGCCTTCGCTGGGGACGCGGAAAATAAATTTTCAGGAGAATCATTATGGCGGCTAAAGACGTCAAATTCGGTAGCGA
>CAZNXP010000179.1:0-4702 GCA_964576955.1 uncultured Algimonas sp. | reverse complement strand
TCATCTCGCAAATTTAACTCTTAACGCTAAAACAGCAAGTTAATGTGACAAGACCGTGAAACTGTCCGACGCGATTGGTCTTGTGATGAGGTGAAGGGAAAGCGTTTAAATCAGGACGCGAAGCGCCCTCAACCCCTAACCCCCAGCGTCAATCAAATCCCAATCATATTCATAGACGTCAATCTTCGTCACACCCTCAAGCGATTGACGAAGCTCTGGGCGGGCATATTGACGGATGTGGTCTAGAACCGTGCTTTCTGAGCCGCCGTAATCCCCTTTATACCAGAGGAAAATGCGCGAGGCCGTCACGCGGCCTTCCTCGATTTTGATAGCGCGTGGATTATTGATATAGGCGCGCGCTTGGGCGTCGAGCACGGCGTCCAATCCTGCGCTTTTATAGGCTTGGCTGCGCAGGTTCGGACAGCCAATGGCAGCGCAATTTAGCGCGTAGTGAATACGCGGGTCGTTAAAGAGCGGCCTGACAATTCGGTTTTCAATATTATCCAGCGAGAGGGTCTCGCCTTCGACCGTCAGGGTTTTGTCATTCCAAGGGCCTTTAATGTCCAAGAAGTTCGATTTGATAGAGCGGATAGAATCGACAGGATAATTTTCCAAAATCACGCGGGTTGTCTGCGCATTATAGAGGTTAATCCAAAAGGCTAATTGCTCGTCCTTATTCAGGCTCGTGACCTGCACATCTTGCAAGCGGTTGATATAGGACACCAGCGCATTTTTATCCGCCTCGGTGACATCTGAATAGCGCAATAAAGCCGCGCCGTAATGCGGGGCCTCCGCATTTTTCGGGGCAACATGATAGGTGCTTAGAAAATTATCAAAGGCCGAATGATCAACAGTTTGTTGCGATTGGTCTACGGAGGCCGCCAAGGCGGGGAAGGTCAAGCGTGATTTTGTGATGGCGGAGGTTTCCACGAAATTTTGGGCCGTGGCACAGCCTGTCAATAATAGTCCTAAACCCAGAATAATGAAACGCATGGTATCTCTCTCTTGTTTCGAAAGCTCTTATGTCAAACAAGAGAGATTGAAAAATAACCTTCACTACACCGAATATAAAATCCATGTGAGAGCGCGTGATAGAAACTGCGACCTTAGGTCAGGTGCGCATATCAAATAGAGCCCCCAGAAAGCTAGTGGTGGTCACTCGGCGCGGCATGTGGGTCTAGCTTAAAGAGGCGGTCACAATATTTGCACCGCACGGAGCTCTCGACGCCCATATCCAAATAGGTTCGCGGATGGCCTAAAGCCCCGCCAGAGCCTTCGCACATCACCCGTGTCGATGTTACCATCACAATATCATCATTATCCATGAGTTATTCCTTTGGGGCTATTCCTTTGGAGCTATCCGCGCGGCCTGCGTTTTTAGAGTTGAATTTGCCTTTAGGCCACGTCTAAAGGTCGGGTCAATATGAACCCGTCATCTACACTGCCTGAAACTGCATCTGCAACAGTCCCTGCCATTGAGATTAGGGGGCTGAAGAAGACCTATGCGGCCTCGAAAAAAGCGCCTGCTAAGACGGCTTTGCACGGCGTGGACCTGTCCATCCCGCGCGGTTCTATCTTTGGGCTGCTCGGGCCAAATGGCGCGGGGAAATCGACGATGATTAATATCCTCGCAGGGCTGGTCAATAAAAGCGAGGGGAGCGCGAAAATCTGCGGTTATGATATCGATACGCACACCCGTTCGGCGCGGGCCTCCATCGGGATTGTGCCGCAGGAAATCGCCATGGATGTGTTCTTCACGCCCTATCAAGCGCTAGAGCTACAGGCGGGATATTACGGCGTACCGAAATCGGAACGGCGCTCTATGGAAATCCTCGAAGCCTTGGGTTTGGCCGATAAGCGCGACGCCTATGTGCGGCAACTCTCTGGCGGGATGAAGCGGCGGCTCTTGATTGCCAAAGCGCTTGTGCATAATCCGCCTGTCTTGATTTTGGATGAACCGACAGCGGGCGTGGATATTGAACTCCGCCGCCAGCTCTGGGCCTATGTCGAGAAGTTACATGCGGCGGGGACAACGATTATTCTAACGACCCATTATCTCGAGGAAGCCGAAGCGCTCTGCGATCATATTGCGATTATCCATCAAGGGCAGATTGTCGCCAATGAACCGAAATCGACCTTGCTCTCCCGCCTCGATAAAAAGGTGCTGCGGATATCCCCTGTCGACCCGCTCTCGGCTCTGCCCGATGGATTATCAGGCTTGAACGCGAGCCTCGCGCCGGACGGACAAATCGTGATTGAATATCGCAGCGGCACAGATTCCGTCACGGGCATGTTGAACAAGGTCAAAGCCTGCGGGGTTTCCATCGCTGATTTGCGGACGGAAGAAGCCGATTTGGAAGATGTCTTTATGGCGTTGACCTATGCGGGCGATGGGTCGTGAGGCCTTTCATCCGGCTTGTTTTAGTCGGATTTGCCCTAAGCCTCGCCGCTTGCTCTCAAGACATAGTGGAAGCCCCCGCCCCCGCTGAAAACATCAGCACTGAAAAAATCATCAGAGGCATCGACCCGCAAATTGTCATAGGCGATATTAACCCCGCGGATAAAGACGACCTTTCCGCTTGGATTGAGGACGCCGTCGCTCTGTTTAAATCTCCCGGTTTTGAAGCAAATATGACGCAGGCCGCTCTGCTCTTTCCGGAAGTTTATCTGTCTAAATCAGAAGATGTCATCCCCACTCAAACCTTATTGAAACGGCTGAAGACGGAGGACCCATCCGTGCCGGGTCTCTGGTGGCCCAAAACCTATGTGGTACTAGACGGCGAGCTCGCCACCCGCGCAGAAAACCGGTTTGGCTTCACAGGCTCTCGCAAAGCTGTCGCAGGGCCGCACCCGAACGAGCCCGCGCCGCAAACAACAGGACAGATAAAGATAGGCCGGCTCCATCTGGCCAGATTTAGCCAAGGCGACGCGGTGGAAAAATCCTGCGCGCTGAACACCCTCGTCCATGAAATCAGCCACACCCTATCCGAAACGCCTGATATATATTGGATGCATATATTAGATTCGCAGCGCGGCGCGGTCCCGCCCCGCGGCATGTTTGAAGCGAGCTATTTCATCGGCGTTATTGCGCAATGTACCTATCTTGAAAGTCTTGGCCGCATATCCCCATCCGAATTTAACAGCTGTATTCTGACCTTTAGCGACCCGAGCCTGTCCTCGCGGTTTCGCAGCTCCGCTTGCGATGATTTCCCAGGAGATAAGCCCGTCACGCCGAGTGGCCGCTTGCATCCCTAACGTGAATCGCTTGCACCTTTGCGGACAAGGCGATAGCGCCGCCCTATGTCCGATACTCTGACATCGCAGAAAGCCAATCTCCCCGAAACCTGGGGCGGGGAAATGCGTGCCTTGCTGACCATTGGGATTCCAATGGGACTGGCGCAGCTCGTCCAGTTTTCGCCCTATATTGCGGACGCCGTGATGATTGGCCGCATTGGCCCGACAGAAATCGCGGCCGCCGCCATAGGGTCGGTGCTTTATTTCCTAATATGGATGTTAGCCAGCGGCCCCATTGCAGCCGTCACCCCGCTTGTTTCCCAAGCCTTAGGCCGCAACACGGCGGAAAAACGCGATGTGCGCCGCACCGTCCGCATGTCGGTCTGGGCCTGTTTTCTCATGTTCCCTTTTATCATTGGGCTCCTGCTTTTAACGGAGCCTCTCATGATATTCGCGGGGCAGGACCCAGAGGTCGCCGCCTTGGCACAAGATTATGTCCTCGTGCTCGCGCCGGGACTGCCTTTTACCTTAGCCGTCATGTCCTTTCGGAATTTCTTGGCCTCGATAGGAAAAACAATTGTGCCCTTTTTGCTCGTCGCAAGCGCAGCCATCGTGAATATCATTTTGAATTGGGTCCTTATTTTCGGGAATTTAGGCGCGCCAGAACTTAGCCTTCTTGGTGCAGGTATCGCCTCCTCTATCTCAGGTATTTATGGGTATTTCGTCTTTGTCATATACATCAAATGGGATGAAAAGGCGCGGGCCTTTGACCTATTTTCCAACCTGTTAAAGCCAGATTGGGAGCGCATGGGCGAGCTCATGAAAATCGGCTGGCCTATTTCTGTAACCGTCACCTTTGAAGGCATGTTATTTAATGCTGGCGTTTTAATCGCAGGGGCCGTTGGCGTGATTGAACAAGCAGGGTTTCAAATCGCGCTCAGCGTCGCCTCCACCGCCTTTATGATGCCTTATGGCCTGTCTATGGCGGGGGCTGTGCGGATTGGATTAGCCAAAGGCGCAGCAAATACCCCCGCCGCGCGGCGGGCCTCAACCACAACAATTCTAACCTCGGTTCTGGCAATTGGCCTTTGTGCAGTCCCTGTCGCTCTTGTGCCGCACGGGGTGGCGTCGCTCTATTTCGATATGAAGGCCGCCGATACGCGGCCCGTTTTTGATTATGTCGTGATATTCCTGCCCATCGCCGCAGGATTTATGTTCTTTGACGCGGTGCAGGTCGCCTGTAACCAGCTTTTACGCGGGCTCGCCGATGTGAAATGGCCCATGGTCATCACAGGTATCAGCTATTGGGTCATTGGGTTCCCGATTGCCTTTTATACGGCCCTTTACACCGACATCGGCGCAGCGGGCATTTGGTATGGATTAACGGCGGGGCTTGTCGCCGCCTTTATCGGCCTTGGAATAAGGCTTTGGCTGCAGCTTCGGCATCCGTTTCAGGCCTAGCGGTTTC
>CAZNXP010000178.1:0-4704 GCA_964576955.1 uncultured Algimonas sp. | reverse complement strand
GTGTTTTGCACGGCCTTATTTCACTTGGTAGAAAGCGTTGAAGTGGTGTAAATTCTCAATGTTTACGGAGGTCTGTGATTCTTGAGATTCTCAAAATAACGCCAAATAACACCTGTTTAAAAGTGGGAATAAAAGTGGGGTTATTTTTTCGAATTTGTAAATAAACTAATAAAATCAATGACTTAAAAGGGCAATTGGAGGTACCACCCGGAATCGAACCGGGGTACACGGATTTGCAATCCGGTGCGTCACCACTCCGCCATGGTACCTCGCGTGGTGGAAGCGGTGCTATAATCATATGCGCCCGCGTCCGCAATAGCTGATTGCGGTCTGTGCAGCTGGGCGCTATAGCCGCCAAGACACGAACATTTCTTATTCGCGAGTTTCGCTTACATGACTGATTTTTCTGCTGCCCGGGATGCGATGGTTGAATCGCAAATTCGTACATCTGATGTGACGGATTTAGCGATATTGCGAGCGTTTCGCCGCACGGCGCGAGAGGCTTTTGTCCCGACCGCGCGCAAAGCGCTATCCTATGCGGATTGTCAAGTGAAGACGGATGAGGGACGGACAATGCTCTCACCTCGGGATTTATCGAAAATGATCCAAGCTGTAGATATAGAGGCTCAGGATGTTGTCTTAGACTTGGCCTGCGGGCGCGGTTATTCGACGGCCATTCTGGCGCAGCTTGCCGACACGGTTGTTGGGTTGGAAACGGATGAAGCGGCGGTCGCCCGCGCGACGGAATTATTGGTCGAGGCCGATATTACCAATGCCGCCGTGGTGCAAGGCGACTTGAAATCTGGCGCGGCGGAACATGGTCCGTTTAACGTTATTTTTGTCGGCGCGTCTTTGCCGGCGGCACATCAGGCTTGGTTCTCCCAATTGGCGAATGGCGGACGGCTCGTCTGCATCATCCAAAAGGGACCTGTGGGCTGCGCGACTGTATTCACCAAATCAGGCGATGCCATTGGCGAGACCGTGGCCTTTGACACAAGCGCGCCTTATCTGCCTGGCTTTGAACCTGCGGACGCCTTTGTTTTTTAAGTCTTCTCCTGCGCCTATACATTGATGTATAGGCGACTGGCTGTCTTCATTAGGTCCAATGTGAGTGACTTACCCGTATTTGGTGCAATATAAGACATCCGATTGGAGCTTTGCCGTGTCGATACGACATATAATTTTGACCGCATGTCTTGGGGCAGCTGTGCTCACACCGCCGGCGCAGGCCGAAGACCTGCAGACGGCTTTGATTTCGGTTTATGAAACCAATCCGCGTCTCTTGGCTGAGCGCGCGCGTCTTCGCGAGATAGATGAGACTTACGTTCAAGCGCGTGCTGAAGGCCGCCCAACAATCAGCGGGACGGGGTCTATTGCGCAAAGCGGCGTGAATTTTCCGGGCGGCGAGGCGGTCTTTACCGGGGCCGGGGTTGGCGCAAGTTCGGGTGATATTAGTGTTTCAGGCCGCCCCAATGAAATTGGCGTTCAAATCGTTCAGCCACTCTATCAGGGCGGCCGTGTCAAAGCACAAAAAGAACAAGCCAAGCTGTCCATATTGGCGGCGCGGGAAAATTTACGAGCGCAGGAAAATCAGCTCTTCCTATCCGCCGCCAGCGCCTATGTTGACGTGCGCCGCGATTTGGAAGCCACAAGAATTCGCCGCCATGATGTCAGCGTCCTCATGCGCCAATTGGAGGCGGCGACAGCGCGTTTTGAAGTTGGCGCCGGAACACAAACAGATATCGCCCAATCGGAATCGCGCCTCGCGCTCGCAGAATCCGGCCTCGCGCAAGCCGAGGCGCAGCTCGCATTTTCTCAAGCGAGTTTCGTAAGATTTGTTGGCCGGCCGGCTGCCTCCTTATCGGCTCCGCCCATTTATACACTGCCGCCAAGCTTGCCAGATGCGATTGCTGCTGCGCGCGAGAATAATCCGCAATTGATTGGCGCATATTTCAATGAAGCCGCAGGCCGCGCGGCAATTGATATTGCGAAAGCGGCGGGGAGGCCGACAGTTTCACTATCGGGCGGGCTGACGCGGCAGCGCGAACAGCTCTCCCAATTACAATCGATTGATGCGGCCTCGATAACGGCGCAGGTCACCGTGCCGATTTACTCAGGCGGGGCAAATACCTCTCGGCGACGTCAGGCCGAACATGCCAAAACGCGCTTGGCCTTTGAAACAAGAGACATGGAATTGGGTATAGATCAATCTGTCACCCAAATCTGGGCGCAATTGACGGCAGCTCGCGCGAGTTTGGAGGCCGCTAAACGGCAAGTCAGCGCGGCGCAACTCGCCTTTGAGGGCGTGACCTTGGAACAAACGGTCGGAACGCGTGACCAATTAGATGTGTTAAATGCGGAACAAGAAATGCTAAATGCGCAGCTCTCTGTGATTGAAGCAGAGCGAAATGTGAGTGTCGCGACCTATCAATTGCTCTCAACTATCGGCGTTTTCGACGCTGAGGGGATAAGATTACCCGTCAATGGATATAACCCAAATGAGAATTTAGACCTTATCCGCTATCAGGGATTATCCGAAAAACTTGACCAATATGCCCCGAGTTTTGTGAAGCGATTGGGCCGAAAATTGCCGGGACACACCGAAAAACCCGAAAATTGGGACGAGGAAGGCACCCTCGATATTCTCACAGAACCCATTAAACCTGCAACATTTCCGCCTTATGACCCGCTTTTAGACGCCGATGGGGATGGAAAAAATGACGATATCTATAGTTCTACTGATTCTCCCGTGGATTGAGCAAATGCATGGCTGGACAAGCTACAGGCGTTGTTTTAACAATAGATTTTAAGAATTAAGCCTTTTGAGGGCGACCCCTTGATGGACTATTTTGCGAAGTCGAGTTTGGTCGGGAATAAATTATATGTCTGACGAGACAACAAATGCTTCAGATAACCTCAACGGGTCCGATCCGAGCATGGAAGATATTCTAGCGTCTATCCGGAAAATAATTTCGGATGATGAGCCTGTTGCCTTGGAATCTCCCGAAGATATTTCGGCTGATGGTGGTCCTTTGGATTCCGTGTTAGATGCAGCTGCAACGGCTGGATCTGCCGCCGCAGGGGCGACTGTCGCGGCGGCTGATTTTAGCGCGGCTGAAGGCGAAAGCGTCGATTTGAATATCGATGACGTCTTGGCTGGTTTGGATGAAGATATTCCAGCGCCTGCACAGGAATTGCAATCTGCGGCAAGCGCTATTGATATTGCCGATGGCGATATGGTTGATGATGACGCTTTTTCAAATGTCTTGGATGATATTTTAACGGATGAGGCCAAGACTTATAGTCTCGACGAAACAGATGGGCTCCCAGACGCTGAAGATGATATCCTGTCCTTATTGGATGACGAAATCCCGCTAGAAGTAGAGTCCTCGGCAGGCGTCATGCCTGAATTAGTCCCTGACGTGCCGACCGAAGCGCCTATAGAGGTTGCGGGTTTGGAAGATTTAGCCTCTGAAGTTGAAAGCCTTACGGACGTTGAAAGCCTTATGGACGATGAGAGCCTTGCGGAAGTTGAGAGCTTGGGTGACGATGAACCTGATGATATTGAAGCGCTTTTGAATGGCCTGCTTGGCGATGATGATCCGCTGCCGATTGAAGACCCAATTGAGACCCTAATTGAAGATGACCCAATTGAGGCTCCCGTGGAAGAAGACCCAATTGAGGCTCTAGCGGAAGATGACCCAATTGAAACCCTATTAGAAGATTCAATTGAGGACGTGGACCTTGACGCCGATGAATTGAGCGCCGCTGATTTAGCAGATTCAAATGCCGCGCCGAGCGGCGTAGAGGAGACGGAAGAGCTTGAGCTGGTAAAATCGCTCATGGCAGATTTGTCGGATGACCCTGCGGCTGTCGATGCAATCGATACAGATGAAGATTTAGAGTCTCTACTGTCAATTCCTGATGCCGATGAGGTAAGCGCTGACACCTCGGACGCCGAGGCAGAGTCCGACGGCGATATTTTGGGCGACATCGTGGACATGGCGATTGAGGATGAAATGCAAACGCATCCGGAAGATTTGGCCGCCCTCGAAGATTTAGTCGCCGAAGAAGAGGTGCTTTCGGAAATCGCCGAGACAGAGGACCTTCCATTGCTTGATGATGTGATCGAGGCCGAGCAAGAGAATATTGCGGAAAATGCGCAATTGGCGGCCGAGACGGCTGTTGAGGAGTCTCCAAGTCTCAGCGATATTGCGGCGGCTGCCGAAGCCGATGCCGTCGCTGTCGAGACAGCAGCGATGCCAGCCGCTGCGGTAGCAGGCGCTGGAGCTTTAGCCGGATTAACGGCGGTTGTCGCTGCTCGCGCCCCAGAAGAAACACCAGAAGAAGAAACATCAGTCGAAATATCAGACGAGACACCAGAAATTAACCCAAGCGTGTCACAGGCTGAGCCAGTTGAACTTAAGAAAAAACTTACACTAGAACCCCTTCCCAATCAGGAGATTGAAATGCCCGTAAAAGCTGTCCAAACAGACGCTATCTTAGACGATGTAACGGAAGCTGCTACGGCAGGTGCCTTCGCAGAATTGAATCAGGTCGTCGAAGATAAAGCTGTGTTTAATGAGCGCGGTCCTCGGATTGGTGATCTCGTCCAAGATGCCCTGCGTCCAATGTTGAAAGAATGGCTCGATGCGAACTTGAAAGGTATCGTTGAGCGCGCTGTCACCAAGGAAGTCAAGCGTA
>CAZNXP010000177.1:0-4743 GCA_964576955.1 uncultured Algimonas sp. | reverse complement strand
CGGCCGCGCTCTGGGTTATGGATATTCACGCCACCTATGTGAATAAGCGGCCAAATGTGAAACGGCTCTCCCTCTGGGTGTCCGTTGCTATGGTCTTACTCGGTTTTGCAATGATTCCGATTTTCAATAATCCTGAAAATTCTATCATTGATCTAGTGCAGCGGCTCTATGGGTTGCTCTCTATGCCTATTTTATCGGCCTTTATTGTCGGATTATTATTCCGAAATGTCAGCGCAGCGGCCATGATGATTGCCGTGCTGTATGGCGTCATATTTTATGGATGGTCGACCAATCCATTTGGCGAGCCCAATATCGGGCTGCATTATATTCACATGATGGCGATTACATTAGTCTCCAGCGTCGGCATTGCTCTGCTGCTCAGCCTCATTCTCGGGCGCAAACCAATTTGGGATGCGCATAATGTGTTCTCGCGCGCCTAATTAGCCGCGAATAAACTCGCTCTCCTTATAGCCTTGGAAATAAAGCGCGGTCGTTAAATCCGTATGATTGATTGCGCAATGGGCGGCTGCGGCGACAGCGGGTTTGGCGTAAAAGGCTACGCCTAGTCCTGCGGCTTTAATCATGGCGAGATCATTGGCCCCATCGCCTATGGCAATGGCGGAGGCATTGCCGCCAATATCGCCGCTATATTTTTCTAAAGTTTCGCGTTTGGCATCGCGGCCCAAAATCGGGCGGCCAACATCGCCGATGAGGCGCTCGCCGTCTTCTAAGAGTGTATTGGCGTGATGGGCTTGAAATCCGCAAGCTTTGGCCACGCGCTGCGTAAAGAAAGTAAACCCGCCAGAGACAATCACGGTTTTCGCGCCATTGGCTTTCATGGTTTGGCATAGAGTCACTGCGCCTTCGTTCAAGACAATGCGCTCTTTGAAACAAGTTTCTAAAATGGATAGGGGGAGGTCTTTGAGCAGGGCGACGCGTTCAGTTAAGGCCGCTTCAAAATCTAGCTCCCCGCGCATGGCGCGCTCCGTAATGCCGCTGACATGGTCTTTGACGCCGGCAAAATCGGCGAGCTCATCAATACATTCTTGTCCGATTAACGTGCTGTCCATATCGCAAATCAACAGCTTTTTCTTCCGCCCCTCTGCGGGCTGTATGCAAAAATCATAATCTATCTTCAGGCCTTTGAGCGTCCGCTTTAGCGTGGCCGCATTCCCAGCATAGGCAAATTCAAAGGCCTTGCCAGTTGAGAGCGTGACAATATCATCCGTCATGCCCAATGCCGCCGCGATGGCTTTGACAGATTTTGGGTCGGTGCTGGCCAGCACAAGCGTTGCGATATTTTTAAGGGCCATAGATTTTAGTCCTGATATCCGATTTGCGGGATCTCTCTTGGCGGCTCATGCCGTTTGGCGGCGGCGCGGTCAAACGCGAGGTGAAGTTGAATTGCAGTGGTAACAGCTTAGGTCGGGATACGAAGATCGACCGTCACTTTAGTTCCCGCGCCAATATCTTCTGCCGTGCGGACGGATTTTTTGATGGGCAGGATATAGGCCCCGCGTTCTTTTGAGGGAAAAATGGAGGTCTTCCAAGATGTGCCGCCGATCTGCGCCTCAACTTTGACGGAGCGAAATCCGCGCGCAAGATGTTTGGTAAAGGCCTTAATGTCCTCGGACATATCAACAGGTAGGGTGACAAAATGCCAAGCCGCTGTCTCGGCCTGCCACAGCCAAATGTCGCTCGTGAATGAGAAGTCTAGGTCAATCATG
Source organism: uncultured Algimonas sp. (assembly GCA_964576955.1). GTDB lineage: Bacteria > Pseudomonadota > Alphaproteobacteria > Caulobacterales > Maricaulaceae > Litorimonas. The sequence goes on along the minus strand of CAZNXP010000177.1, from coordinate 3,016 downwards.
AGATGACCCTTAGACGCGTTCTAATTTTTTATGTGGCTTTTCTGGGAATTGTATTTTTATTGAATCATCTGGTTTGATTGTTCCGCCCGAAATCACGATCGCCATGACGCCTGATTTCCTAATTAACTCACCCTCTGGCGTTTTATCCAGCACAGCGCTGAGAAGGCCTTTTTGATAATCATCGAGCTGCTTGCAGGGGTTTCGGAGGCCAGTGATTTGAATGACAGCTTCATCGCCGATGCGGAGTAAACTATCTCTAGGCAATCCGAGTAAATCTATGCCTTTTGTTGTAATGTTCTCGCCCATTACGCCGGGCGCAACATTGAAGCCTTGCTCAATAAGTTCATCGTGGAGTTCGCTATGGATAAGGTGAACTTGCCGAAGATTGGGTTGAGACGGATCTAGCGCCACGCGAGATCTGTGCTTAACGGTTTTGCCGGAATGGGCATCGCCCTCAACGCCTAAGCCTTCTATGAGATGAATAGAGGCGCAAATGGGTTTAGAGAAAGAATGTGAACCGCTCCGGCTAACAGCAGTGACTTGGGCTGTTTGCGACATTTGAACCATAGCTAACCCTCCATGACTTAGCTCTACTGGCTTATGTTCTTTTTGTCTAATGGCCAAAGAAAGAGGCTTGCAATAAAGAATAATCCCGCATTTTTTATCTACAGCTATATTAAATAAAACGACCTTGCAGCGCGCGGCTGTCCCGCTCTAATAGATTTTATGACCACTCGGAAATTTAAGAATATTAAACCCCTCCCGCCGCGCTTGCCTGCGACGCAGTTTTGGGGTCTTTGCTTTATTGTCTGGTTGGTGCTGCAAGTGCCGATTGCACGTATCCCGATTATGTTTCTCTCCACATGGGCACATGAGTTGGGCCATGGTTTAGGGGCTGTGTTTACGGGCGGGCGCTTTTCGGAATTGACCGTTTTTCCGAATTTCTCAGGCCTTGCCCAAACCTCAACCACCAATGATTTTCAACGCGCCATGGTCATCTTGCTCGGGCTTTTAGGACCGAGCCTTTTAGGGGTTTTGATGATTGTTTTAACGCGCGCACTTAATTGGTACCGCGTTGCGCTCGTTGTTTTGGCAGTTTTGCTGGCTATATCGCAGATTTGGGCTGCAGATAATTTTACGCGTATGACACTTGGCGCGGGGATGGTGATTTTAGGTTTGATTGCGTGGAAAATCCCGAGTGAGGCTGTGCTCTATATCTCGCATATTATCGCGATTGCGTTGTGCCTAAATGCCCTAACAGGGTTCGGTTATTTCTTTGTCGGCAGCGCGGAGATAGCAGGGTCTGTCTATGCGTCGGATACGCAACATATGGCCGATATTTTAATCGGGCCATACTGGTTTTGGGGCGGCGTGATTGCCGCGCTTTCCGTCGTTATTCTTTTTGCGGGCGTCGTGCTCTCGGATAAATGGGCCCGCAAGAAAGAGAGTCAAAATCCGCCCTCACGCTTTGGGTGAGCGCTTATTTCTTTGCGGAACTGCCGAAGAGCTTTTTCCAAAACCCGCGCGCCTTTTCGCTGCCCTCGCCGACAGTCTCGCTGACTTCGCGGGCGGCGTCGCCGAGTGAGTCGCCGACTTTATCTAGAGTCGGGTCAATCCGTTTGGCTTTCCAAGCTCTAATTTTGCGCCAGAGGAGGAACCAAATCAGAAGGAGTATTCCGATGAAAACGATATTGAACCACGGTATCAGCCGTACATTTGGGCCAGCCACTGTTTTGATGGAGGTCGCATTTGGGAAGACTGAGAACATCCTAATCCGCCATCCATAATGTCGGATTGCGACCCATTGTTCTTCGTCATTTGATAAGTCTTCGGCTTTGGCCGCGACATCACTACTGTCAAATTTGAAATAAAAGGGAAATCCAAATCCTGTATCTTGATTACGATAGACAGCGGTTTTTCCATTTTCTTTAACCGTGTAAATAAAGCGCACATCTTGGTTTACGCCTTCTTCATTGCCAATATCTCCGCGATCCCAAAATGGCGCTTTCTTGCCAATATCTTGCCGTTTAATTTCTGTCGAAACCACGCGGACAATATCTCTATCCGGCAAATAATAATTGAGAAGAACAGCCCCAACAACAAATAATAAAATCGCAGGTATATGTTTTAAAATACTCATTCTCTTTTCCCCTTAACCAAATTGCGCCAAATACATGAGCAGCCCCATGACTGCGCCCGGAATAATATAAACCCCTAGAATAAGTTTGGGTTTATATGAGCGCGCATATCGTTTCATACCGCGTGCAATGAAGACGTCTTTTTCTTCGCTCATCTGCCGCAATTCACTTTGTGTTTTATATTCCGCCTCAAGGTTTGCCCGATGTTTTATCCGCGCTGTAAAACTCAGAATAGCATAGGCGATACTGAGGAGCAGGAAAATAATGACGATATTTCTGATTAGGGGAAACATGATTTACCTCCGTTTGCGGCCTTTCTTGCCGCGTGATTTTGGGGAGGGTCCCCAAGGGCTGACATAGGGTTTGGCGACTTGGCGCATCTTACCTGATTTCCTATCTAACTCGACGAGTCTATCCTCAACGGATTTGGAGCCCTGTGTTTTAGAAAAAGGCGGGATAGGCGCTTTCGCAGGCGGGTCTTCTTTCATGCTCGGCTCTGCGCCAAACAGAGCTTCGCGCGCGCCGTCTTTATCCATGGCATATTCTTGTTCCAAGAAGCGCACGACAAAGTCTTTCTTGGGCTCGGACCAGTTTTGATAGGTCTCATAGAAAAGCGATTTATGACAAATAAAGAGCTGGCGGAAATCAAGCCGCGATAAATCAGAGAGCAGCATATTTACCAAGTCACGGTCTTTCGTCTGCGAGCCGCGCAGCGCGTAGAAAAAGGCAGGATGGGCCGGGCCAAGACGCGGTACGCGCCCGCCCAATGAGGCCCAGCGCCAGACTTCCATCAGCCCTGTAAATTCAGGCGGGAGTTGATTGGCATAACGGCGCTCTAGCGTGCGCATATTTTGGCGCGAGAGGCCCGATAAATCATG
>CAZNXP010000176.1:0-4745 GCA_964576955.1 uncultured Algimonas sp. | reverse complement strand
GCATTGGCCCTGCCTATGAAGACAAGGTCGCCCGCCGCGCGATACGCGTTTGCGACCTAGGTGACCCTGAGCATCTTCAAGCCCGCGTCGAAAATCTTCTGCATCATCACAATGCCCTACGCCGCGGCCTTGGCAAACCTGAAAGCGACGCCGCCGAATTAACGCAAAAGCTGCTGGATGTTGCGCCGCATATCCTGCCTTACATGGCCCCCGTTTGGCATACGCTTGATGAGGCTTCCAAAGCAGAAAAACGAATCTTATTTGAAGGCGCCCAAGGCGCCATGCTCGATATTGATCACGGCACATATCCTTTTGTGACCAGCTCGAATACGATTTCAGGCCAAGCCGCTGCGGGGACGGGCATGGGACCGGGATCTCTTAATTATGTACTCGGCATTACCAAGGCCTATACCACGCGGGTCGGTGAAGGCCCCTTCCCGACGGAGCTATTTGACGATGTCGGGAAACGCCTCGGCGAGCGCGGACATGAGTTCGGAACGGTCACAGGCCGTCAACGCCGCTGCGGTTGGTTTGACGCCGTCATGGTCAAGCAAGCCATCATCACGGGCGGCATTACGGGCATCGCCCTGACCAAACTAGATGTTTTGGACGGCTCGCCTGAATTGAAAATCTGTATTGGTTACCGCCTTGACGGAAAAATCATCAAACGCTTGCCAGCGGGCGCAGCCAAGCAAGCTGCTGTTGAGCCGATTTATGAAACGATGGAAGGCTGGCAAGGCAGCACCCGCGGTGCGCGCAGCTGGGCTGACCTGCCCGCCGAAGCGGTCAAATATGTCCGCCGCGTTGAAGAACTTATCGGCTGCCCCGTAAGTATGGTATCGACTTCACCGGAACGCGAAGATGTTATCCTGATGCGCGACCCGTTTAAGGCTTAGATTGCGTCTTTCTTTTTCGCGGCCTCTTCGAGTTTCTTAAGAAGCTCATTATGAATTTCGTTAGAATCCCCGCCGCCAAACAACATAGCGCCCGAAGTAAAACTTGACCCAAAGGTTTCCGCGGCTGTGACCACTTGGGCAAGGCCCGAGATCAACTCTTCCCGCTGAAGCGTGTCGAGCGGGTGAATAAACACCGACCAAACGAGTTCATCTGCAACGGCATAGCGAGCATCTAAAACAGCATCATAATTGGCTTGCGCCATACGCATTAAGATAGCTTCATTCAAAAGGCTCGCAGGCGCGATAGGCGTCAAGGCCCGCATACGCGCTCTTTCTTCATCAAAAACGATAATCACTTCACGCTCTTGAAGTTTAAATGAGATCACATTGCCTCGCGCCTGTGCCTCTGGATCAAAACTCTTTACGAGCTCAGCCATGGCCGCGCCCGTCATTTTCGTGGATTTCGCGCTTTCTGTCTTGGCTTCATCTTCGGTTTCAGCACCCGCTTGTTGAACGCCGCCGCAAGCGGCAATTCCCGCCATTGCGCCGATTAGAATTCCGGTCTTTAGAAAATGTCGCATAAAATATCCTCTCCTCTTGCTTCTCAATGGGTCTGAGCCAGAGAACAAGTCACAATATGGGGAGGTATAAAAAAGTCCATTTCATTTCTGGTGCATGTGAACAGATTTTAAATTGGACAAACAAAAATGAAATCTATCCTATAGATTTGAATCATGGACATTCTGCCATAACATTGTAACGGCGGCGCATGAACGCGCCGCGCATAAAATTGCCAAATCGGGAGACGGGTATGAAGCCTGTCTTCCTTTTAAGTGTGGCCCTTTTCCTTATCCTAATTTGGGGAAGTGCTTTCACATTGGTCGGCGCCGCCGTTCGAACGCTTTCGCCGGAATGGCTGGTCGGATACCGGATGATTATTGGCGCAGCTTTCGTGCTGACCTATAGCCGGCTTATAGGCCACCGCCTGCCGCCACTGCGGGATGTGCGCTGGATATGGTATGCTGCCATCGCCGTGACAGGGGCGAGCCTGCCCTTTCTCTTACTTGCGATAGGTCAGAAATCCGTAGATAGCGGGCTGACCGCTATTCTTGTCGGCACAATGCCGCTCATGACAATTTTATTAGCGCATGTTTTCACGACTGAAAAATTGACGCGGATAAAACTCTTTGGATTCCTATTAGGATTTCTCGGCATTATCATTCTGTTCTTACCGAAAGACCTGTCATTCTCCCTCGTGTCAGATTGGAAGGCGCAGCTCATCATTTTGCTCGCCGCTTTCTCATATGCGGCGACAACCATAATCGCGAGCCGCTCTCCCGAGACCCCCTCGCCCGTTGCCGCCTCCATGATGCTGATGATTGGCGCGGTGCTCTCGACGATTTGGGCTTTAATCAGTGTGGGTCCGCCGCCCATACCCGAGAAAGTCGCGCTTTATTCAGCTATTGGACTTGGCTTCGGCTCAACGGGAATTGCCACGATTACATATCTTTGGGTCATAGATGTTGCGGGCCCGAGTGTGATGGCGCGTATCAATTATTTCATTCCCGTATGTTCGGTTATTCTCGGCGTTATTTATCTGCAAGAAGCTTTGGATTGGCGGATTTTTGTTGCGCTCTTCGTTATCTTCGTCGGCGTGATTATTTCCAATATGGGAAAGCCGGCTAAGACTTCAGATCTTTAAGCGCCGCAAAAGGATTATTCGACGGCTTTGTTTCCTCTTCGGGCGCGCCAATCGCAAGACCATGATTGAGCGGGCCATGCCCTTTGTTTGAGCCAAAACCCGGCGCGGTACGAATGGCTTCAAAGACAAATTCTCGCGCGCGCATCACGGCTTCATCTAAGTCGAGACCTAAGGCCATATTCGCGGCGACCGCGCTCGCCAGCGTGCAGCCCGTCCCATGCGTATGGCGCGAGCGCAGACGCGGCCCTGACATGATATTGGCCCCTTCTTCGCTGACCAGAACATCGACCACAGCTTTCCCGTCCAAATGCCCGCCCTTCATCAGCGCCGCATAAACTCCGCGCTCTAGCAAGGCATCGCCCGCTTTCGTCATGTCATCAACATCGGCGATTTTTAGCCCTGTCAGCAACTCCGCCTCTGGCACATTCGGCGTGACTAAATCTGCCAGCGGCAAGAGCGTATCTCGCATGGCGGCGACCGCCTCAGGCTCTAATAGAGCATCGCCAGAGGTGGCCACGGCAACAGGGTCCAGAATGACAAAGGCGTCCAACTCATCTACGGCCTCGGCGACAACATCTATAATAGCTTTCGTGCCGAGCATGCCGATTTTCACAACATCCGCGCCAATGTCGGAGAGGCACGCCTCTATCTGCGCTTTGACTATTACGGGGGGCATCATCTCTACGGCTTGAACGCCCAGCGTATTTTGCGCAGTCACAGCGGTAATGGCTGTCATGGCGTAAGCGCCAAAAGCGGAACAGGTTTTAATATCGGCCTGTATCCCCGCCCCGCCGCCAGAGTCGGAACCCGCAATAATCAAAACGCGGCCTTTTGGGTCAGTCATAACTTTTAATCCAATGATACTGTCATCGTCCGACTTGATCGGACGACCCATTCGCAAAATTCAGAGAAACTCATAGCTTCCAGGGTCTATATCCCGCCAAGCTGGACAATGACAGAGGGGTTATGTTGAGGACGCGACCGCCTCCCAAACTTTCACGGCTTGCAGCGTCTCGCTGACATCATGCACCCTTAGAATATCGGCGCCGGCCTGCGCGGACCAAAGGGCAGCGGCGATTGACCCGCCCACGCGGTCATCGGCTTCGGAGCCATCAATGCGGCCAATGAAGCTCTTGCGGCTCGCGCCCATGAGGAGCGGAAAGTCAATTGTTTTAAATTCACTTAAATGCCGCAATATTGCGAGATTATCTTCTTGGCGTTTGCCAAAACCAATACCGGGGTCAAGCGTTATAGCAGAAGGCTCCACCCCCGCTTTGCAAACCTTAACAATACGGCGTTTAAGCCAGTCTAGAATTTCCGGAACAGTATCCTGATAATTTGGATTCTCCTGCATATTTTCTGGCGCGCCCTGCGCATGCATCAAAATCACGGGGCAGCCCAAATCCGCTGCGACCTCCGGCGAGTTCTCCTCAAAACCTAGCGCCGACACATCATTCCAAATATCTGCGCCCGCAAATATCGCACGCTCTGCAATCTCAGAGCGGCGGGTATCAATGGAGATGACAACATCTTCGTCATAATCTTTCGTTGCCGCCCTTATCGCTTTGATAACGGGGATGGTGCGGCGAATTTCTTCATTGAGGTCCACAGGCTCTGCGCCCGGTCGCGTGCTCTCGCCGCCAATATCTATGATGTCCGCGCCGTCATCAATCAGACGCAGGGCTTGCCTTACGGCCAGCTCTGCCGTTTCAAACTTGCCGCCATCCGAAAAACTATCGGGAGTGACATTCAGGATACCCATGATTTTCGGTCGTTTAAACATGACGCCGACCCTATGTCCTAGAGATTACATTTCAACCACATGACAGGAGTTTAAGGTGATAGATTGCCTATCGCATGAAATTGATACCTATGGAACGGGTCGACACATTAGGGGGGACGCCAACCCCTGATAAGCGCAGAGATACGATCACCCTCGGCATCGTGCTCGGTGTTCATGCCGCACTATTTTGGCTCTTCAACTATATTCCGCAAAAAACCTTCAGCCCGCCCCCGCCGCCAATAACGGTCAAGCTGGTCATTGCACCGGTTATCCCTGAACCGCCGGAACTGGTTGAGCCAGAAGCTGTTGAGCCAGAGGTTGCGCCGCCGCCCAAAACCCCTGAGCCTGAGCCTGAGCCTGAGCC